>CAYQJU010000002.1:0-114080 GCA_964417875.1 uncultured Steroidobacteraceae bacterium | reverse complement strand
CCTGACCCGGCGCCGGCCAGAGGGGCGGATCAATCCTCGATGCGTTCGTGCTTGCCCACGGTACCGCGCTGCCAGTAGGCCGAGGCCTTGATCCACTCCTTCGCCACGCCGCGTTCGGTGGTGAAGTGGCGGCGCAGTGTGCGCGCTGCCTTCGACTCGAGCGCCACCCACACGAAACAGCGCTGGTCCGGCAGCTGCACGGTGCGCAGGCGCTCGATCAGCGCGGCGGCAGGCTCTGCGGATGGCCCGCGCTGCACCCGGATGACATCCACCTGCGCCGGCGATGCGAACTGCGGCCAGCCCCCGGCGTCGTCCACTTCCACCATCACCAGCACGCGCGCGGCGGCGGGAAGCTCCTCAAGACGGCGCGCGATCGCCGGAATCGCCGTCTCGTCGCCGACGAACAGATGCAGGTCGATGCCTTCCGGCGAAAGGATCGCCGAGCCTTTCGGGCCGCCGACTTCCAGCGTGTCGCCGGGGCGTGCGCGCGATGCCCAGCGGGTCGCCGGTCCCGACTCATGCAGGAAGAAATCGATCCACAGCTCGCCGCGCGCCGCATCGTAGTGGCGGGGAGTGAAATCGCGCGCCTCGACAGCCGCATCCGGTGCGCTGGCTGCCGCACCATCCGGCGCAAAGAACAGCTTCACATGGTCGTCGAAACCCAGCGAAGTGAAGCCCTCCAGCGCCTCGCCGGTGAGCACGATGCGCACCATCTGCGGCGCGATGGATTCCACGCGTGCAACGTCGAGTACGCGGCGACGGATTTCGTGGCGGATGCGGGTGACCTGGGGTGCGGCGGGCAAGAAGCTCTCCTCGGGATCATTGTAGGAAGAACTCATCGTTGTAGCCGCGATTGGCGGACAGGGCAACTTTGACCGGACGGGGTCCCGAAGGCGCGATTCAAAGCGTATCGTGACGGGCACGAACGCGGTACGGATGAGGATTCCAGTCCAGGGAGGGCAGCATGCGGATCGTATCGACAGCCCTTGCGATTGCGCTCGCGATCGCAAGTGGACTTGCGCTCCATTTCTCACGCCAGGCCGACGCAACACGCCAGCGGATCGCAGTCCTCAATGCGCAGTTGCAGCAGGTTCGGCAGGAGCCGGCAGCGCTTCCCGGCGTCTTGCCGGCCGAGCCGGCAACAGGCCCGGGGGCCGATGCCCTGGTCCCGTTGCAGGATGGTGACACCCCGCCTGGAACCCCGACTTCCCGCGCCAGCACGGCTGCCGCCCGGGAACTTGCCCGTGCCCAGCTGGCTTCGCCGGAGGGCAGGGCGCATCGCCGCGAATCTGGCCACGAGTGGATGCGCACCATCTATCCGGACTTTGATGAAGCCCTTGGAATCGGCCCGGAAGAAACAGAGAAGGTGCTGGACCTGCTCGTCACGCACGATGAGAGGGCCGCCAGGATATTGGATGATGCAAGGGCGGCCCAGGACCAGGCCGCAGCGCGGCAACAGTTATCCGCTGCATTCGACGAGCATCGCAGGACCAGTGAGCGCGAGATGGCAGAACTGCTGGGGCCGACATACTCGCAGTGGCAGGACTACCAGCTGACACGACCGGCGTGGCAACAGCGGCGTGACCTGCGGGCCGTGCTCGAGGCTGCGGGGACGCCGCTCACCGAGATGCAGGAACGGTCGCTGATCGCGGCGCTTTCAGGTGAACAGCGCAGCATCAGTCTGGCGATCCGGGCCGCCCCGGAACCCCGTTCTGACAATCTGTCGGAGCGGTACCAGCGAATGCTGGCAGCAGCCGTGCCGCACCTTTCTGCAGAGCAACTCGAGGGCTATCGGCAGATGCTCGACCGCACCGTTGCGCGGCAGGAGGGGATGCGCGCCATATTCCGGGAATCGGCGGCGGCGGTCGCTGAGCAAGAGCGCGTGACGTCCGGCGGGGCGGAATCCACCGCAGACTAGCGGATCAGGTCCAGGGAGGGTGACATGCGGAGACTGTCGATAGTCCTTGCCATTGCGCTGGTGGTCGTCGCCGGCCTCGCCGTCCGTTTCTCGCGCGAGGCCGAAGCCGGTCGCCAGCACATCGCCGAACTGGCCGTGCAGCTGCAGTTGCAGTTGCAGCAGGTAGAAGCGGCGGCGGAACCTGTTGCGCAGGCGGCGCAGCCCGGTGCGGCCACGCTCTCCGTCGTGAAACAGGCGCAGGAGGCGGCGATGATCGAGCCGCCCCCCGATGGGTCCGCAGAGGTGCGAGCCAGTGTCCGTGCCTTTAGCGACACGATCCGGGCACAGATGTTCAGTCCGGAAAGTCAGGCGCGCCGCCGCGAAACGGCACGCCTGCTGATGGGCAACAGCTTCCCTGACCTCGAGGAAGCCCTGGGTCTTGCGCCGGACGAAGTGGGAAGATTGTTGGACCTGCTTGCGAATCAGCAGGAGCGAACTTTCGGCGAAGCCCGCGATGCCCGGGATCCGTTGGCACCGATGCCCCGGACGGCGACGGAGTACGAGGAGCTGCGCGCCCGCAACCAGGCCGAGCTTCAGGAATTGCTGGGGCCGAAGTATCCCCAATGGCAGGATTATCAGCAGACCAGCGTGGTCTGGCAGCAGCGGCGTGACCTGCGCGTCGTGCTCGATGCGGCCGGCATGCCGCTGACGGCTGCGCAGAGCCAGGCGCTGATCGCGGCACTTTCGGCCGAACAGCGCAGCATCAACCAGACGCAGCAGGCCGCGCGCCTTCCGTTCTCCCAGTACACACCGGAACGTAATGAGCGACTGCTGAACGCCGCCTCGCCCCACCTGACCGCACTGCAGCTGGAGAGCTATCGGCAGATGCTCGACCGGGCCGCAGAGCGCGAGCAGGGCATGGGTGCTCTATCGGGCCGCGCGGCTGCTGCCGCTGCGACTTCGGAGGCATCACAGCGCTGAGCCCTGCGTGCCGCATTGCTGTGTCGCCTGGGGCGCGGGCCATGATCCGGCCTGCAAAGTCGGTGTGATACCGTGCCCGCATGCGCATGTTCACGGCCCTGGCAACCTGCATCCTGCTCCCGGCGCTGGCCTGCGCAGCCTGTGCCGGTGAGGCGCCCCCGGCGGCACCGGCGCCGCCGGTTCCAGATGCCGTTGCCAGCGAGCCACGGCAAGCGGTCCCGGAAATTTCCGACGCCGAACTCGAGGCCGCGGTCGCAGCGATTCCCCGCCTTTCCGCGTTCATCCTGTTCCAGGGCGACCGCATCATCCGCGAGCACTATGCCGATGGCGGTGCGCGCGATCGTCCACTCAACACCAAGTCGGCGTCGAAGAGCATCCTGAACGCGCTGACCGGCATCGCGCTGCAACGCGGACACCTGCAAAGCCTGGATGATCCGGTGAGCCGCTTCCTGCCGGAATACTTCCGGCAGATGCCGGACGATGACGCGCGCCGCCGGATCACCGTGCGTCACCTGCTCACCATGTCGAGCGGACTGCCGTCCACCAGCATCGGCAACTATGGCGCCTGGGTGACCAGCGGGGACTGGGTGGGATATGCGCTGGGCCGTGAGGTGCAGCATGCGCCGGGCACCACGATGACCTACAGCACCGGCGACACCCATCTGCTCGCCGCGGTGCTCACCCGGGCCATCGGGCAACCACTGCGGCAGTTCGCGCAGCAGCACCTGTTCGGTCCGCTCGGCATGCGCGTGGGGGGATGGGATCGCGATCCGCAGGGAATCTACTTCGGCGGCAACAACCTGGCGCTGAGCCCGTCGGCGCTGCTGCGTTTCGGCCGCCTCTACCTGGAGCAGGGACAGCACGAGGGTCGCCAGATCCTGTCCGCGGAGTGGATTGCGGAATCCTGGCAGCCGCGTTTCCTCAACAGCAGCTTCAACCGCCGCCACGACTATGGCTATCTGTGGTGGCACACGAAGTACGCGGGCCACTCCACCTGGTTCGCCTGGGGATACGGCGGACAGTTCCTGTTCGTGGTGCCGGAGCTGGATACGGTGGTGGTGGTGACTGGTGATCCGGATGCGCGCGAACGCGGCGGCAACAACCTGGTGTACGCACTGATGGGTCAGGTCATCGTGCCGTGGGCCGCGGCGAATCGCATCAACGGCGGCCTTGCGCGATGACCTGTCGCAGCGGCTGCGGCGCCTGCTGTATCGCGCCTTCCATCTCGTCGCCCATCCCAGGCATGCCGGATGGCAAACCCGCCGGCGTGCGCTGCGTGCAGCTGGACGACATGCAGCGATGTCGCATCTTCGGCTCTCCCGATCGCCCTGCGGTGTGCGCTTCGTTGCGGCCATCTGCCGCGATGTGCGGTGCCGACCGCGCGGAGGCTTTGCGGCACCTGGCCTGCTGGAACGGCAGACGGAACCGGAAACCCCCTGACCCAACACAGGTGAAGGCGACCTGTTCCGGTCTGCTCCATGCTCGCCGGCAACCGCTGCGATACCGCGCGAACAAGGAGGTCTCCCATGCGCATCAAGGCACTGGTCGTCGAATCCCGCGGCGCCCGCTTCGAGATGCAGGACCTGGATCTGGAGGACCCCGGGCGCGGCGAAGTGCTGGTGCGCATCGTCGCGGCCGGCGTGTGTCACACCGACGAGATCACCCGTCATGGCGACATGCCGATGCCGTTTCCTGCCGTACTGGGGCACGAAGGCGCGGGCGTCGTCGAACACGTGGGCGAGGGTGTCGACGAGGTGGCGGTGGGTGACCGCGTCATCATCGGCTGGGCCTTCTGCGGCCGCTGCGCCAACTGCCTGGATGGGCAGCCCCGCTACTGCCTGCGCAGTGGTGAGGCGCTGGTGTCGGGTGCGCGATTCAAGGGCGAGCTTGCCGGCAGCAGCGCCTATTCGCGGGATGGCAACAAGGTGAACGGCCACTTTTTCGGCCAGTCCTCGTTCGCGACCCATTCCATTGTCAATGCGGACGCGCTGGTCAAGGTGCCGGGCGACGTGCCTCTCGAACTGCTGGGACCGCTGGCCTGCGGTCTGGCCACTGGCGCCGGTGCGGTGCTGAACGAGGCACGTCCCGGACTGGGCGATTCGATCCTCGTTGCCGGTGTGGGCGCAGTGGGGCTCGCGGCGATCATGGCGGCGCGCAATTCCGGCGTGACGACCATCATCGCGACCGACCTGCATGACAGCCGGCTGGAACTGGCGCGCGAACTGGGAGCCACGCACACGATCAACTCGAAGTCCGCCGATCTGGTCGAGGGCGTGAAGCAGGTCACCGGCTCCACGGTGGACTACGCCTTCGAGTGCACGGGCGTCATCAGCGTGCTTGAAACGCTGGCACAGACCGTGGGCATGCTCGGCACGCTGGTGCTGATCGGCGGCGCGCCAGCCGGCGCATCCTTCTCGCTCGATCATCTCTCGACGCTGTGGGGCAAGCGCGTGATCGGTGTGCTGGGCGGTGGGGGCCGTTCCGGGCAGCTGATTCCCGCTCTGGTGCAGCTGCTGCAGCAGGGGCGCTTTCCGTTCGATCGCCTGGTGGCCTACTATCCGATGGAGCAGATCGAACAGGCGCTGGCAGATTCGGCCAGTGGCAAGGTGATCAAGCCCATCCTGCGCATGCCCGCATAGGTTTGCAGTGCTTTCATCCTGAGGGCATGATCTACGAAATCGAAGCCAGTGAATGGCTCAACACCGACCACCCGCTGTCACTCGCGCAGCTGCGCGGACGCGTGGTGGTGGTGACCGTGTTCCAGATGCTGTGTCCCGGCTGCGTGCAGGCCAGCATTCCCCAGGCGCGCAACCTTTACGCGACCTTCCCGCGCGATGAGCTGGTGGTCCTCGGCCTGCACAGCGTTTTCGAACATCACGAGGCGATGACGCCGGTTGCGCTGCGTGCTTTCGTGCACGAATACAAGCTGCAGTTTCCCATCGCCATCGACCGGCCTGCGCAAGACTCGGCCATTCCCGTGACGATGCGCAGGTGGGCGCTGAACGGCACGCCGAGCATGCTGGTCTTCGACCGCAGCGGGGAGCGCGCACTCGGATTGTTCGGCCACATGGATGACCTGCGCCTCGGTGGCCTGATCGGAAAGCTGATCGCACAGCCGGTCCACAACCCGCCCTGATCAGCAGGGCTGCGGGTCGGACCCTGCTTGACCCGGTGCTGCCGGGGCCTTAGTTTGCCCCGCTACTCAATGGTCCGGATCGCAGGGGGAAACATGAAGGGATCCATCATCGCCATCGCATGCGCGGCCGCCATGGCCATCGGTGCCGCGCACGCTGCCGCACCCACCACTCCAGCTGCCGGGCCGGGCGCAGGTGCTGCGCCAGGCGGTGGCGCAGGCCCGCTGGCCGGCGGCGCACCAGGGCAGGCGCGTCGCAACTATCCCAATGAAGCACCGGGCACCAAATGCCCGCGCGCCACGTTGAAGGCCGTTGCGGACGACTATTCCGCCGCGCTGGCCGCCCATGATCCCGGCCGCGTGAAGATTGCACCGGATGTGTTCTTCACCGAGAACGGCGTGACGCTGGCACCAGGGGCCAGCGACCTGTGGAAGGGCGCCGGCGCCTGGGGTGAGAAGAACTACCTGATCGACACCGAGCGATGCGGCACGGTGACCTTCGGCGTCATCAACGAGAACGGTCGG
This sequence comes from uncultured Steroidobacteraceae bacterium, assembly GCA_964417875.1. Taxonomy (GTDB): domain Bacteria; phylum Pseudomonadota; class Gammaproteobacteria; order Steroidobacterales; family Steroidobacteraceae; genus ZC4RG30. The sequence continues at coordinate 107,544 of CAYQJU010000002.1, read as the reverse complement.
CTGATCCACGCCGCGATCCGCCTGCAGACCCAGGACGGCGGCGCCATCACCGAGATCGAGCACATCCTGGGACGCGAGCAGGAGTTCATGTACAACCCCGATGTGGTGCTGGCCACCAGCTATCTGGACTGGGAGAACATCCTGCCACCGGACCTGCGCCAGTCGCGTGCGCTGATGAGCGCCGCGGCCACCGATTACTTCGCCATGTTCGCCGCCCAGCCGATGGTGAACACGCCTTTCGCCTCGCGCTGCGATCGCTGGGAAAACGGCATCTTCACCACGCCCACCCACGACTGCTCGCCGAAGGGCCTGGTCATCAGCCATCCGCCGCCGCGGGTGCCGCTGGCGGATGTGGAAGCAGGCCTGGTCGCCGCCTTCGCGCACTTTGCCGGCAGCCTTGCCGACGTGCATGTGTTCAAGATGAGCAACGGCCGGGTGGATTACGCGATGTCGGTGGTGGGACCGGCCTCGCCCGATCCCTGGGTCGAGCGCGAGAAGAACCGCAACTGAGTGCTGGGCGCGCCGGCCCCGGCGGCGGGCGCGCACCCTGGGTGATCAGGCGCGCCGGAGGCCAGCGCGCCTGACGCCTGTGGCGGCGATGTCAGCGTGGCGGACGCAGCGAAGCCAGCGCGCCGGTCCACTTGTAGAGCTCGTCCAGCATCTGCCGGGACGAGTTCTCGACATGCTCGTTGGGAACGAAGGCCCCGCTGGCATCCAGCGACTTGCCCACCATCGGCACCATCACGCCCTCGACCATCGGCATCATCTTCAGCGTGGTGACCAGCTGCTTGGCCACCTGCACTGCGCGCAGTCCGCCTGACACGCCGCCATAGCTGACGAAGCCGCAGGCCTTGTAGTTCCATTCGCGATACACATAGTTCAGCGCATTCACCAGCGCCGGCGTCGGGTTGTAGTTGTATTCGGGCGTGACGAATGCGAAGGCATCGGCGGCCGAAACACTGGCCGACCAGGCTTTGGTATGCGCGTGTTCATATTTCTGCATGACCGGATGATTCGGCTCGTCATACATCGGCAGGTTGAACTCCGCCAGGTCCACCAGCTTCACCTCGAACTGGCTGTTGCGGGCGGCGAAGTCACCAAACCAGCGTGCGACGGCGGGGCCGACACGGCCGGGACGGGTGCTGGCAATCACGACATGCAGGTTCGGTTTCACGAGGGGCTCCTTGCTTGTTCTGGTTCGTTGGTCGCCAGTATTGCAAGTTCCGCCCGGGAATTCCGCCGCGGCAATCAGCAGCCTCTCCCGAACGCGCGCCGTGCCGGGCACACGGTGTAAAGTCGAGATTCAGCCCGCGGGAACGCCCCGCACCGGTTTCAGACCACAAGAATGCAGGGGGGGATGATGCAGATTCCACGGTTCAAGTCCTGGGCGGCCTGCGCGGCACTGGTCGCAATTGCAGGCTGCGGCGCCAGCACGCAGACAGCGCAGCAAGGTTGCGATCGCGAATGCCTGGGTTCGATGCTCGACGGCTACCTTCAGGCCGTCGTGGCCTCCGATCCGGCCGCCGCGCCACTGGTGGTCGGCTTCCGGCAGACCGAGAACGCCATCAATGTGGCCCCGGGCCAGGGCGTCTGGCAGAGCGTGACCGCGCTGGGCAATGTGCAGCGCAAGTATTTCGATCCGGTGACGGGGCAGGCCGGATACTTCGGCACGGTGATGGAAGGCGACTCGACCGCCATCGTCACCGTTCGCCTGCGTGTCGAGGACGACGCGCTCACCGAGGCGGAGTGGTACATCGCGCGCGAGAACGATCCGGGCATGAATGGCCCGCGCCGCCCCGGAGCAGCGCCGGCAAACCTGCACAATCCGGAATACCTGGAGCAGAACCCGCCGCCGCAGCGCGTGGTGCCCGAAGGCGAGCGCGTCGACCGCGCGACACTGGGCCGCATCGTCGACAGCTACTTCGATGCCATCACCTCGCATGATGGTTCGATCGCGCTGGTGCACAAGGGCTGTGGCCGCGCCGAGAACGGCACGCCGGCGCCGGGCGGTGACTTCCTGCCACCATTGCCACCGCGCGCCGGCGCCACGCCGCCGCCGGGCCCGCCGGGCGGCCAGCCTGGAGTCGGCAGCCGCGACTGCGTGGCCGGCCTCGAGAACTTCAACCTCGCGATGGTGACGGCGCGCCGCATGCCGCTGATCGATGTCGAGGCGCAGATGGTGCTCTCCACAGGCGTCTTCATCCGCCGGCCCGGCTCCCCGACGCCGCGCAATGTCGCCAGCTGGTGGTTCACCATCGATGAAGGAAAGATCCGCACCACGCACACGGCGATGTTCTATCCGCCGCCGGGGCTCGCGGTGCCGAACTGGCCGCCATACGACGGCAACTGGCCGCTGGCCATCGCGCCGGCTGCGCCCGAGTCGCGCTAGCCACTGCACGCGCAAGTGTGGGTCCGGGGTGTCGGCGGACATTGCCGCCGGCGCCCTGCTCAAGCGCTGCCGGCTTCCGAATCACCCTGGCCGGGCGGCACGCCGGCGCTGGTCACGCGTCCGTTGTGGTGGTTGATCCAGTCCTGCGAGTCGGCATCGTTCTGCGTGGTCACCAGATGCTGCGCGCCGCAATGGCGCAGCGATTCCATGGCCATCCCGCAATAGGCGTCGTCCACCCGCGCACGCAGATGGGCATCGCGCAGCTGGATGTCTGCGGCGCCGACGCCAAGCTCGCGCAGCCCGCGCGCCGCAGCTTCGGCGGCCAGGCTGGATGGAAACGTGGCGGACAGTGTCTTGGTGGCCATGTGCGTGCCCCTTGAAGGACCAGATGCCTACAAGGCTGATGGCGCGCACCGCCTGCGTCTGTGGGACAGCGGCCAGAGTGGCCGTAAAGGTTCAGGCTACACGCAGCGGCTGCGGCTGCGCCTGCGCTGGCCTGATCAATGCCCGAGCACTTTCTCCATGGCATTGGGCCGGTCCTGCATCGCGAACCGGTCCATGATCGTGGCACTGGCTTCATTCAGGCCCTCGACCTGCGCGGCGATACCGGCCTTGCGGAACTTGAGCACGGCCTTGTCGATGGCGTTGACGCCGGTCAGGTCCCAGATGTGGGCACGGCTGACATCGATGGTCACCTGCTGCAGTGGCTCGGCAAAGTCGAACGAAGCCAGGAAGTCTTCTGCCGAGGCGAAGAACACCTGTCCCTCGATGCAGTAATGCCGCTGGCTGCCGTCCTCCGACAGCGTCGAGGTGACGCGGAAGATCTGCGACACCTTCCACGCGAAGAAGATGCCCGACAGCAGCACGCCCACGCCCACGCCGAGCGCCAGGTTGTGCGTGCCGACAACGGTCACCACGGTGGCCAGCATCACCACACTGGAGCGGCGCGGATGATGGGCCAGGTCGGCCAGCGATGACCAGCTGAAGGTGCCGATCGACACCATGATCATGATGGCCACCAGAGCGGGCATCGGGATCAGCCCGACCAGATCACCCAGCACCATCAGCAGGAACAGCAGGAAGGCGCCAGCGGTCAGCGTCGACAGCCGCGTGCGGCCTCCCGAGCGCACATTGATCACCGACTGCCCGATCATCGCGCACCCGGCCATCCCGCCGAACAGTCCGCTGGCAATGTTGGCGATGCCCTGGCCGATGCTTTCGCGGTTCTTGTCGCTGTCGGTGTCGGTCATCTGGTCCACGATCGAGGCGGTGAGCAGGCTTTCAAGCAGCCCCACCGCCGCGGCAGCCGCCGATGTGGGCAGGATGATCCACAGCGTCTGAAGGTTCAGCGGGATGTCCGGCAGCAGCAGCACCGGCAGCGCATCGGGCAGATCGCCCAGGTCCGCAACGGTGCGGATGTCCAGACCCAGCGTCATCGACAGCGCCGTCAGCACCAGGATGCATACCAGTGGCGAGGGCACCAGCGTCGTCAGTCGCGGCAGCAGATAGATGATGGCGAGCCCGGCAGCCACCAGCACATAGGTCTGCCAGGTCACGCCGACCAGTTCGGGCAGCTGCGCGAGGAAGATCAGGATGGCCAGTGAATTGACGAACCCGGTCATCACCGAGCGCGACACGAAACGCATGATGTAGCCCACGCGCAGCCAGCCGGCGATGATCTGGATGAGGCCGGCCAGGATGGTGGCGGCAAGCAGGTATTGCAGGCCGTGATCGCGCACCAGCGCGCCGAACAGCACCGCAGTGGCGGCGGTGGCGGCGGAGATCATCGCCGGCCGGCCGCCTGCGAAAGAGATCACGATGGCGATGACCACCGAGGCATAAAGGCCCACGCGCGGGTCGACGCCAGCGATCAGCGAGAAGCCGATGGCCTCGGGAATGAGGGCCAGCGCCACGACGATGCCGGCAAGCACGTTGGCACGGATGTTCGTCAGCCAGGTGCGGCGGATGGATTCGAAGTCGATGTTCATTCTGGTTGCAGGGGCTGTGGCGGTGAAGGAGGGGCCCCGGGACCGGCAAGGAGGCCAGCCATCGGGGCCGGCCTTCGTCGCGGGGCGCGGATGATACCGCAGTCCCCGATCGGTCCCGGAATGCCAATCCTGTTTCCGGCAGCAAGCCAGTCATCCCGCCCCGGCAATTCCTGTAGGACCCTGCCAGCTGCGTCGGGGCGACCATTCTGCTATTGATCTTGAGGCTGCTGATCCACGGCCGGACGGACCGCGCCCGGGCCAGCACAGCGAGGAGAAAGAATGCAAACACTCGATTCGGATTTCGCCACGATCCTGCGCGATCACCGCGGTACTGCGTGCCTGTCGCTGTACCAGCCCACGCACCGGCATCATCCTGCCAATGCGCAGGATCCGATCCGCTACGCCAACCTGGTCAAGTCGCTCGAAGCAATGCTGGCGAAGCAGCAGCCAGCGCAGCAGGTCCGCAAGCTGCTCGAGCCATTCCGCGCGCTGGGCGAGGATCTCGATTTCTGGAATCACGCCACCGACGGCCTTGCGGTGCTGGGCTCGGCCGACCTGTTCCGGGTCTACCGGCTGCATCGAACGGTGCCGGAGCTGGCCATCGTGGCCGACACCTTTCACCTGAAGCCGCTGATGCGCATCCTGCAGTCCGGCGACCGCTACCATGTGCTGGCGCTCAGTCGCAAGGATGTGCGGCTGTTCGAGGGCAATCGCGATGTGCTCGATGAGGTCGAACTCCACGACGCGGTGCCGCGCACCATCGTCGATGCACTCGGCGAGGAGCTGACCGATTCGCATCTGCGCATGTCGTCACCGGGCGGCGGCGGCGGTGGCCAGCCGCCCGTGCAGCATGGTTACGGTGGCAGGGCGGATGAAATCGACCTGGATGCGGAACGCTACTTCCGCGCGGTCGACCGCGCGGTGCAAGCCCATCATTCACAGCCTGCGGGCATTCCGCTGATCCTGGCCGCGCTGCCGCAGCACCACCACATGTTCCATTCGATCAGCCGCAATCCGCTGCTGTTGCCGGAAAGCATCGATGTGCATCCGGATGCACTGGCGTCCACCGACGAGCTTCGCCGGCGGGCCTGGCAGATCCTGGAGCCGCGCTATCTGCAGCGCCTGGGCGGCTTGGTGGATCGCTTCGCCAGTGCGCGCACGAGCGGGCAGGGCGAGGCGGACCTGGCGAACGTGGCCCGGGCGGTGGCCGGCGGCCGGGTCGACACCTTGCTGATCGAGGCGGAGCGGGTGATCCCCGGCCGCATCGATCCTGACAGCGGCGCACTGAAGCTCGATGGCGCGCCGGGTGGCGGCAACGACGACGTGCTGGACGACCTGGGCACCCTGGCGCTGCAACGGGGCGGTGACGTGGTGATCGTGCCGGCCGGCCGCATGCCGGCCAACAGCGGCGTCGCTGCGATCTTCCGTTATTGAATCCGGGTTGAGGGACGCGGCGGCGGTCAAGGCCGCCGCGACATCATCTCCGAGCGCAGCGCCGACAGCGTCGTCAGCTCGCCGGTGAACACATCCCCCGGCCATCGGCCCTGCTGCAGGATCTGCGCGTAGATTCCCGCCTGCTCGTAATTGTTCACGCCGAGCCCGGCCAGGTACTGCAGGCGCAGGTTGCGGTCGCGATTGATCTCGGCCTCGCCCAGCCAGGACTGCAACTGCTCGCCGGTGGCGGCGAAGGTGCCCAGCAGCGACTGCACCGAGCCATAGCCGACCTCGGTCAGTGAGCGCAGCACCGGCTCATAGGCGGCGCTGGTGAGGCGCTCATGCAGCGCGGTCACATCGATGCGGAAGGGCTCCATCGAACCCACCATCACGCCGTCATAGCCCTGGCCATTGGTGGTGTTGCCGAAGATCAGCACATGCGGGAAGGCGGCGGTGAAGGTGGCCACCTCGCTCTTGATCGCCGACACGGTGGTTTCATAGAACGGCAGCCACGCGGTGACGATGGCGCCGGGATTCAGGTGCCGCTTCATCTCGGCGTAGAACTCCGCCGTGTTCAGCGATGCCGCGCCCTTCACCCAGGCGTCGAAGGGATCGGCCGTGATGGCATCGAATTTCTCGTCGGTGGTCAGCAGGAAATGCCGGGCATCATCGATGCGCACCGTGACCTTGGGATTGTCGATCACGCCATGGTTCTCGGTGGCGAAGAACCGGCTGACCACCTCGGGCACCAGTGGTTCGATCTCGGCAATGGTCTGCGTCTTCACGGCCGGGTTCACGCTGACCGCGCCGGCGGTGACGCCGGCGCCGCTGCCGATCACAAGCACATTCTGCGGATCCTTCGCCAGCAGCGTGGTCAGGTGGCCCAGCATGCGCTGCAGGCGCATGTCATCCGGATGGCTGGAGGCCTGCACCTTGCCGGCATTGTGATAGTTCAGCGTGCCATCGGAGCGGCGTGACACGGCCAGCGTCGAGTTGATGCCCTCACCGACATAGAGGAACTGGCTGGGTTCCGCCATCCAGGTCACCGCCCAGCGGCCATAGCCCACCAGCACGCCCGGCAGGCGGTGCACGAAGGTGAGGCCGACGGCGAACAGCAGCACTGCAGCCACGCCGGCCACGCGGGCCCAGCCCGCTGAAGCAGCTGCGGTGGCCGACTGCAGGGCCGGCCGCACCAGCAGCACCAGCGCCCCCAGCAGTGCCATCAGCATGAGCAGGCGCTGCGACTGCTGCGTGCCGATCGCGGCGATCAGCAGCAGGCCGAAGGCCAGCGCGCCGACGATGGCGCCGGCCGTGTTGGCCGCATAGACGCGTGCCACGGCAGCGCTGCTGTTGCCGCGCCCGTCTGCCACCGCGGCGATGGCCAGAGGAAAGCTGGCACCCCAGCACAGCGAGGCCGGCAGCACGACCAGGAAGCTGCGCAGGAAATCGAGCTGGTGCAGGAACCAGGGCGCAGGCGCATCGCCCGGATTGATCGGCCAGTAGGGCAGGTTGTGGCTGATCATCCAGGCCGCCCAGGCCAGCCCGGCCATCGCCAGCACCTGGCAGATCACCAGCGCGCGCAGCGGATTGCCGGTGTTGCGCGCGGTGGCCGAACCGAGGCTGCTGCCCATGCCCAGTCCCAGCAGCACCGTGCCGAGGATCAGCGAGAAGGTATAGACCGTGCCACCGAGCAGCAGCGCCAGGTTGCGCGTCCAGATCACCTGCGATCCCAGCGCGCAGGCGCCGCTGAGGCCGATGGCGATGTAGACGGCAACGCGGGGATTGCGCCATGCGGCCTCCTTCGGCTCGGCGGCCGGTGCCTGCACGGCTTCGGGCGGAACGCCGGGCGTGACGCGCGAGAGCAGCCAGGCCACGGCACCCACGATCAGGTTCAGCACCACGCCGACAAAGGTCGCGGTGTGGATGTCATACACCCGCAACAGCAGGAAGCCGGCCAGCAGGCAACCGGCCACGCCGCCCAGGATGTTCGCGGTGTAGTAGAAACCGGCGCGGCTCACGCCCTCCGGCGTCGATCGCAGCCAGCCCGCGGCGGCCGGCAGCGTGGCACCCATGGCCATCGTGGGCGGCAGCAGGAAGATGGCGCAGAACAGGCCGCGCAGCAGGATGCCGCGGAATCCGCCGCCACCGACGGCGGTATACAGGCCGCCCGCCCAGGGCAGCACATACAGCACCAGCAGGGCAAACACCGCGATCAGCAGTTCAAGCTGCGCATAGATGCGCAGCGGATGCCCGAATCGTCCGCGCCAGCGCAGGTAGGCCAGGCTGCCAAGGCCCATGCCGCCCATGTAGGTGGCCAGCACCACCGCCATCGACACCGCGCTGCTGCCGATGATCAGCGACAGCGACTGGTACCAAACCACTTCATAGATCAGCGCTGCGCAGCCGCTGACGATGAACAGCGGCAGCAGGGCGTTCCTGCCGCGCGCGGCGGCCACCTCTGGTGATGTGGTCACTGAAAAATCCCCCGGAATCTGTTGTTGGTCGCCGCATGCGTCGCGGCCGGTGCGGACTATAGCCGCTGGTCCGGTTCAGCGGGGCGCCGAGGGCAGGCTTGCCCGCCCATGCTTCTGCATTCTGGTGAATGCGCGACTCACCTATGAGCCGGCCGTGCGCGACCCAGCGGCAGGCTGCGCACCCGCGCACCCGACGCCGCAGCCACCGCATTGGCCAGCGCGGCGGCGGCCGGTCCCAGCGACGCCTCGCCCGGCCCGACAATCGGCTGGTCGGGTCGATCGATCAGCACCACCTCGATGGCGGGTGCCTCGGTGAAGCGCAGGATGGGATAGTCGTGCCAACCGGCCATGGCCTGCGTGGCATGGCGCAGGCGTGCGGACTCCAGCAGCGTCCAGCTGGCGGCCTGCAATGCACCGCCAGCGATCTGGTTGCGCACGCCGTCGGGATTCACCACCGGTCCGCAATCAGCGGCCGCCCACAGGCGCCGCGCGCGGATCGCACCGGCTTCATCCACGGCGACCTCGGCGACCACGGCGCAATAGGTGGAACTGCCGCTGTAGCGTGCATAGCCGATGCCGAGGCCGTGCCCATCCGGCAGGCGGGCGCGGTCGGGCCAGCCGGCCTTCGCGGCCACCGCCTCGAGCACTGCCCGGCCGCGCGGGTCGGTGAGATGCGCCAGGCGGAAGGCCAGCGGGTCGATGCCGGCCGCCTGCGCCAGCTCGTCCATGAACGACTCCACCGCGAACACGTTCGCATAGGCGCCCAGTGTGCGCAGCGACGAGGTGCGGACCGGGGATACGGGAATGAGTTCTTCCTCGACCTGCAGCCGGGGCAGGTCGTACAGCGGTTCGGCATTGCGATTGAGGCCGGCGCTGGTCACCTCGCGAACCGGCATGGACCTGGCGCGAAGCTGCGCGGCGAGCAGGTTGGCACCCTCTCCGCCGCCGAAACCCGGTCGGGCCGTATTGGGGTAGCCGCGTACCACCGACCGCCATGCGCTGATGCGACCATTGGCGTCCAGTGCGGCCTCGCAGTCCACCAGCATGGCCGCACCCAGCGGCTCCCAGCCGAATTCATCCGCGCGCGACCATTGCAGGCGTACCGGGCGGCCCGGCACGGCCATGGCCAGCATCGCCGCTTCCAGCGCCGCGTCATCGGCGCCATTCTGTCCATAGCAGCCGGCAGCTTCTTCGGAGATCGTGCGGATGGCGCTCTCGGGCAGGCCGAGCACGCGCGTCAGTTCGACACGCAGCGGAAAAATGCCCTGGGTGTGCGACCACACGGTCAGCTGGTCGTTTTCGAACAATGCAACGGCGCAGCTCGGGCCGATGGATGCATGCGCCTGGAAAGGACGGAAGTAAGTGACCCGATGCGGCAGGTCGCCTTCAATGGCCTCGCCGCGCCTGGCCACCTCGCGGCGACGCACCGGCTGCGCACGCATGTGGGCGGGCAGGGCGTCATCGTCGGGCAGCGTCGCGGTGGACACATTCTCCCATCGTGTCAGCCGTGACAGCTCCGCCGCGGCGGCAATCGCCTGCTCCTCGCGCGTGGCCACTACGCCGAGCACGCTGCCATCGCGCAGCACATGCTGCACGCCGCGCATCTTTTCAACCGGCGCCAGATCAACGCCAGCCAGCCGCGCGGTCTGGGTGGGCGGATGCACCATGCGCGCATGCAGCATGCCCGGCAGCCGCAGGTCCTGGATGAAGGCGGGTGCCGCACCGAACACCTTGGCGGGCAGGTCCACGCGCGGCAGCGAATGGCCGACGAGGCGATACTGCGAGCGATCCTTCAGCGGTGCGCTGCCGGTGACCGGCTGCTGCATGGGCGCATCGGCCACCAGCTCGCCATAACGCAGGCTGCGGCCACCAGGGCCCACCACGCGTCCGTCGATCACCTGCAACTGCGCAACCGGCACGGCCAGGCGGGCTGCGGCCACGCCCAGCAGGATGTGACGGGCCTCGGCCGCGGCATGCCGGATCGACATGCCGCTGTCCTGGATCGAACGGCTGCCGGCGGTATAGGACTCGTTCGGTGTGCGCGCTGTATCGGCCACGACGACTTCGACCCGGTCGGGCGGAATGTCGAGCTCTTCGGCAGCGAGTTGCACCAGCGCCGTCTTCAGGCCCTGGCCCAACTCGGCCTTGCCGGTGAACAGCGTGACGCGATCGTCGGTGCCGATGCGCAGCCAGGCATCCACGCGCGGATGGCCGCGCAGCGCATTGGGCAGGCCCGCGCCGGGGCGTACCTGCGCCACCGATGGCAAGCTTCCGAACTGGAAGCCGACGAACAGCGCGGCGCCCGCATTGAGGAACCGGCGGCGCGACAGCGTCATGACCCGGCCTTCATCGCAGCGGCCGCGCGCTGTACGGCGCTGAGGATGCGATCGTAGCTGCCGCAGCGGCACAGCTGGCCGGCCATCGCGGTGCGGATCTGCTCCTCATCGGGCGAGGGATTGCGGGCCAGCAGACCCGTGGCGGCCATGATCATGCCCGGCGTGCAATAGCCGCATTGCGCGGCCTGTTCGGCGATGAACGCCGCCTGCACCGGGTGAGGCTGCTGCAATGTGCCCAGGCCCTCCACGGTGGTGATTTCGGCGCTGCCGGCCGCGCCCACCGTGGTCAGGCAGGAACGCACCTCGCGACCGTCGAGCAGCACCGTGCAGGCGCCACACTGGCCGGCGCCGCACCCGAAGCGCACACCGTTGAGGCCGGCGTCATTGCGCAGCACGTAGAGCAATGGAGTGTCGGCGTCCACGCCTTCAAGGCGCAGCAGTTTGCCGTTGATGCGAAGTTCGCTCATGGATTGGCCCGCAGCAGGAGGACCTGCAGCCTGCCACAGAACCGGGTGCGCAGGGTCGCTGCGCGCCCGGCGCTTCGCCTTCCGACACGTCTCATGGTGCCGGCACGATGGTCACCGACTCGGTCTCCGGATCAAAGACGATGCGTGCCTCGCCGCGTTCCACCGCCGCCCGCAGCTGCGCCACCTTCTGCTCGAAGGTCCATTCCACGGCACCATAGTCGGTGCCTTCGCGCAGCACGAAGCTCTCCAGCACGCCGTCGAGCGCTTCGGCTGACAGCAGTTCCGGCGGAATCGGCACCGTCATGCGCGCACCGGGGCCAGCCGCCGATGCACCAGCACCGCCAGCGCCGCCAGGCACAGCGTGCCGATGGCGGCGGTCCCCAGCATGGCGTCGGTGAACGCCTGTCGCGCCACCGGCAGCAGCGCATGCACCAGTGCGGGGGATTCCTGCGCCGCGGCCACCGCACCGCCCAGCGTGCCGGCGGCGGCTTCCATGCCGGCTTCATCCAGTCCAGCAGGCAGCACCAGCCGCGCCCGATAGATGGCCGCGCCGAGGCTCCCGAGCACTGCGATGCCCAGCGCCGCGCCGAGTTCGAAGGCCGTTTCGGACAATGCCGCGGCAGAGCCGGCGCGCTCCGGTGGCGCCGAGGTGACGATGAGGTCGGTGGTCAGGGAGGCCACCGGCGTGAAGCCGAAGGACATCACGGTCATCGCGGCCACCAGCACGATGGCCGGCCCGTCGACGCCCACCAGCTGCATGACCAGCAGGCCGGCGGCGGCCATCGCCAATCCCACCGTCATCAGCTTGCGCGGCGACCAGCGGCCGGCCATCAGCGGCACCACGCCGGACGCCAGGATGAACGCCACCGCGGACGGCAACGACCATAGTCCTGCCACCAGCGGCGACATGCCCAGCACCAGCTGCAGGAACTGCGCGAAGAACAGGTACACGCCGCCGATGAAGAACGCGCCGGACAGGTTCACCAGTAGCGCCACGCGGAAGTCGGGCTGCCGGAACAGTGCAAGGTCCACGAAAGGATGCGCCAGGCGTCGCTGGCGGCGCAGGAACACCGCGCCGAGCACGAGCCCCGCCAGCACCACCGGCAGCGCGGTGCCGCCGAGGCCATGCGTGGCCACTTCCTTCACGCCATAGATCACCGCCAGCACCGCAGCCAGCGACAGCGCGGCGCTGGCCAGGTCCGGTCGTCCCGGGTCCGGGTCGCGGAATTCCGGCAGCAGCCACGGTGCGGCAGCGAGCAGCAGCAGCATCACCGGCACGTTGATCAGGAACACCGAGCCCCACCAGAAATGCTCCAGCAGCAATCCGCCCAGCACCGGACCCAGCGCCGTGCCCGCCGAGAAGCTGGCCATCCACACCGCGATGCCGGTGCGTCGCTGCGTCTCGTCATGGAACATGTTGCGGATCAGCGAGAGTGTCGAAGGCGCCAGCGTCGCGCCGGCGAGCCCGAGGATGGCGCGCGCGATGATCAGCTGCATGGCCGTCTGCGCGAATGCCGCCAGCAGCGAGGCGATGGCGAACACCACCGCGCCAATCATCAGCAGGCGGCGCCGGCCGATGCGATCGCCCAGCGTGCCCATGGTCACCAGCGCGCCGGCCACCAGGAATCCATAGATGTCGAGCATCCACAGCAGCTCGGCGGCCGTGGGCTGCAGCTGCTGCGTGAGCTGCGGCACGGCGAGGTTCAGCACCGTCAGGTCCATGGCATAGACCAGGCACGGCAGCGTCAGCACGGCAAGGCCGATCCATTCCCGGGAGGTTGCCCGGGTGGGCGAGGGGGCAGCGGGGGGCATGCGCCATTCTCTCTCAAGCCGGCTGGCACCGGCCAGATGTGCGGCGGGCGCTGTCCTATCATTGGCAGGTGCACCCTGAACCTGAATCCGGGCCCGGACCGCAGCCGGCGCCCGCCGTCACCAATGTCGCCGCCTACCGCTTCGCGCCGCTGACGCAGCTGGCCGCGCTGCGCGCAGACCTGCTGGCGTTCTGCCGCGCGCAGCAGCTGCGCGGCACCATCCTGCTGAGCACCGAGGGCATCAACCTGTTCGTGTCCGGCAGCCATGCGGCCGTGGAAGCCCTGCTGGCGCGACTGCGTCGCGTGCCGGGGCTCGCTGCGCTTGAAGCGAAGTACAGCTACACCGCGCACCAGCCGTTCCGGCGCATGCTGGTGCGCATCAAGCAGGAGATCATCGCCTTCGGCGTGCCGGGCATCGATCCGGCGCAACGCAGCTCGCCGAAGGTCTCGCCGCGACAGCTGAAGGCGTGGCTGGACGAAGGCCGGCCCCTGACATTGCTCGACACGCGCAATGACTACGAGGTGAAGCTCGGCACCTTCGAGAATGCCGTGGCGGCCGGCGTGGACCATTTCCGCGATTTTCCGGCCGCGGTGGCGCGCATGCCGCAGCAGCTGAAGGACCAGACCATCGTGATGTTCTGCACCGGCGGCATCCGCTGCGAGAAGGCCGGTCCCTACATGGAATCGCAGGGCTTCCGCCATGTGCTGCAGCTGGAAGGCGGCATCCTGAAATATTTCGAGGAATGCGGCGGCGCGCACTATCGCGGTGAATGTTTCGTCTTCGACCAGCGCGTCGGCGTCGATCCCACCCTGCAGGAGACCGAGGCGGCGCAGTGTTTCAACTGCCTCTCGCCGCTCACCGCGGACGAACAGCGCGATGCGCGCTACGTACCGGGCCGGTCCTGTCCCTGGTGCCATCGCAGCGACGCGCAGCGCGCCGCCGATGCACTCGCGCGGCGGAACCAGGCCATCCTCGCCGCGATCGACCCGCTGCCGGGCAGCGTGCCGGCGGAAACGTTCCGTCCGCTGCGGGTGCCGCAGCAATGCGATGGCCTGTCTGCGCTCCAGACCTTCACGCGCCTGGTGGGGCATCTTCCCGCTGAATACTGGGCGGAGGAGTTCCGCGCCGGCCAGGTGCTCGATTCGCGCCACGCGGTGCTGCCCGCTGCGCACCGCGTGCGCGCCGGCGAGCGCCTGCTGCACCGGCTGCCGACCACCACCGAGCCGGCCGTGAATGCGCGCGTAACGGTGCTGCACGAGGACGAAGCGCTGATCGTGATCGACAAGCCCGCGCCGCTGCCCATGCATCCGGGCGGCCGCTACACGCGCAACACGCTGCAGCAGATCCTGAACACCGTCTATCGACCGCAGAAGCCGAAACCGGCGCATCGACTCGATGCCAACACCACCGGACTTGTGGTCGTGGCGCGCAGCCGCCACTTTGCTTCACGCCTGCAGGCGCAGTTCGCCGAAGGACGCGTCGGCAAGAGCTATCTGGTTCGCGTGCAGGGACATCCGGACCGCGACCAGTTCCGTTGCGATGCCTCGATCGGCCGGCAGGCCGGTGCCTCCGGCACGCGCCAGGTCGATGCAGGGCAAGGCGACGTGGCCATCACGCAGTTCATCGTCCTGCAGCGCGATGCGGATGGCACCAGCCTGCTCGAGGCGCGGCCTCTCACCGGTCGCACCAACCAGATCCGCCTGCACTGTGCATTCCTGGGCTGGCCGGTGGTGGGCGATGCCGCCTATGGCGCTGGCGATGATCCACCACGCCAGACGCTGGGGGTGCACGAGCCGCCGCTGTGCCTGCACGCTTGGAAGGTGCAGTTCGCGCATCCGGTCAGCGGCGAGGCCATGCATTTCACGGCGCCGTTGCCGCAGTGGGCGCAGTTGCGGGAGCCGGTTCCAGGATCATGAGCCTCGACCTGCTGCAGTGGCTGCCCCGCTGGCTGGGAGGCAGGCGTGGCCGGCGGGCGTATCTGGCCGCAGGCCCGGCCGGCACGCTGGACCTGTGTTTCGCCCGGGGCGTCGCGCAGAGCCGCATGCGCCGCAAGGACCCGGACTGGCTGGAGGTGGATTACACCCGCACCATGCTCGCGGCGCTGCTTTGGCAGCCGGCTCCGGCGCGTGTCGGCATCGTTGGCCTGGGCGGCGGGTCGCAGGCGAAGTTCCTGCATCGCCACCTGCCGCAGGCGTGCATCGAGGCGCTGGAGGTCAGTGCCGAAGTGCTGGCGCTGCGGGACCGGTTCCAGATTCCGCCGGATGACGAGCGGCTGGTGGTGCACCAGGTCGATGCCGCGGACTTCCTGCCGCAGCACCGCGGCCGCTACGACCTGATGCTGGTGGATGCGTATGACGCGCAGGGCATTCCGCCGCACCTGGGCACCAGCCAGTTCCATGCCGATTGCCGTGATGCGCTGACTGCCCATGGCGTGCTGGCCACCAATCTCTACTGCGACGACCACGCCGCGCACTTCGCACGCCTGCGCCGCGCCTTCGAAGGCCGTGCGCTGCTGGTGGAAGAGCCGCGGCAGAGCAATCGCGTGGCCTTCGCCTGGAAGGGGGATCTGCCGTCCCAGCGTGCCGAGGTGCTGCTGGATGCGCTGCCGTCGCAGGCGGCCATGCAGCTGCGGCGCAGTTTTCGCCGGGTGGAGCACGCAGCGGACCGCGCCTGGCGCCCGTCATGATCCGCGTCCGCCGTTCTGGCGCAACTCCCGCGTGAGCACCGAACCGATCGCGCGGCATGCGCCTACAAGCACCCGCCGGTGTGGTGTTTACGCTTCGCGCATCCCTCCCCACGGAAGCTTCCTCATGTGCGCAACGTTCAGCGTCCCGCTGGTCCTCATCTGCCTTGCCGCAGGCCCCGCCGCACTGGCACAGACCGGTTCCGGCATCACGCTGGAAGGCGGCGCCGTCTGGCAGTCGCGCAACAAGGCGCAGATTCCCAACTCCAGCGAGGGTACGCGCTTCTCGCTGCGCGACCTGCAGGGCAGTGGCGGCAAGGCGTTCTTCCGCCTCGATGCGACCTGGGAGATCGGCGAGCGGCATCAGCTGCGCGCGCTGTATGCACCCTATTCTCTGACCCGCACCGGCACGCCGGACACGGCGCTGGAATTCGACGGCAGCACCTTCGCCGCAGGCGAGCCCACCGAGGTGCACTACCGCTTCGATTCCTATCGCCTCAGCTATCGCTACCGCTTCCACCAGGGCGATGACTGGACCTGGTGGGGCGGCGCGACGGTGAAGGTGCGCGATGCCAACATCCGCCTGCGCCAGGCCGGCACGGAGGCCGGCTATGACAACACCGGCGTGGTGCCGCTGCTCAGTGCGGTGGGATACCGCCGGCTGAACGACCGCTGGACGCTGTTGATCGATGCGGACGGTCTGCTCGCACCGCAGGGCCGCGCCTTCGATGTGGCCGTGAAGGCGCGCTATGCGCTGCGCAACGGACTGTCGCTGGGCGCGGGCTATCGCACGCTGGAAGGCGGCGCCGACAATGACGACGTGTACACCTTTGCCTGGCAGCACTATGCCGTGGCGGAGGTGAACTGGCGCTTCTGAGCCCGCGCCCGGGTTAATCTTGCCGGGCGATGCAGGCCGATCATCATTTCTATGAGCCCTCGAAGGGTCATGGTCTTCCCCATGACCCTTTCAATGCCATTGTCGGTCCGCGCCCCATCGGCTGGATCTCAAGCCACGACGGGCACGGCCGGTTCAATCTCGCGCCCTACAGCTTCTTCAACGCCTTTGCCTACAAGCCGCCCATCATCGGCTTCTCGAGCACCGGCTCGAAGGACACGCTGCGCAATGCGCGCGACACCGGCGAGTTCGTATGGAACCTTGCCACGATGGCGCTGGCCGGGCAGATGAATGTCACCTCGGGCACGGTGGCACGTGAGGTCAGCGAGTTCGAGGTGGCGCAGCTCACGCCGGTGCCGTGCCGTCTGGTGGCCGCGCCTCGCGTGGCCGAAAGCCCGGTGGCCTTCGAGTGCCGCGTGACGCAGATCGTGCAGATGACCGACCACCTGCAGGCACCAATGCCCAACTGGGTGGTGTTCGGCGAGGTGGTCGGCGCGCACATCGCCCGCCATCTGCTGGTCGACGGCATCTATGACACCGCCGCCGCACACCCCATCCTGCGGGCCGGTGGCACCGATGTTTACATCGAGGTGACGCCGCAGAGCGTGTTCCGGATGAAGCGCCCGTCCTGACGGTGCCGCTGCCGGGGCGAGCTTTACTCTCCCCCCTGAACGGGTTAGCGTAGCCCGCATGTTCGCCGTGGCCAAAACGCTGAAAGCCATCCGCCAGCCCACCGGGGTTTCGGAGGATTTCGCGCGTTAGTCGTCTGCGGCACACGAGCAATCCACGAGGCCCCGCCGGCAGCGACGGGGCCTCGCTCGTTTCAGGGGCTCTTCGCGGGCGGCGGATCGTGAATCCGGTCACCCACACCCAAGGAGTTCCTTCATGTCCGCAAATCGTCCCGTCCCCTCCCGGCCCGTCGTCGCCATCGTCGGCGCCACCGGTGCGGTGGGCATCGACCTGATCCAGTGCCTGGCGCAGCGGCAGTTTCCGCTGTCCGACCTGCGGCTGCTGGCCTCGGCCCGTTCGGCTGGCCGGACGCTGGAGTTCCAGGGACGGCAGATCCCGGTGCAGGAGCTCACCGAGCGCAGCTTCGAGGGCGTGGACATCGCGCTGTTCTCCGCCGGCAGTGGCATCTCGAAGCGCTTCGCACAGGCTGCCGTGGCCAGCGGCGCGGTGGTGATCGACAACTCCTCGGCCTTCCGCCTCGATGCCGGCGTGCCGCTGGTGGTTCCCGAGATCAATCCGCAGGCCGCGTTCGATCACGCCGGCATCATTGCCAATCCGAACTGTTCCACCATCATCTCGATCACGCCGCTGTGGCCGGTGCACCGCGTGAACCCCATCCGCCGGCTGGTGGTGGCCACCTACCAGGCCGCCTCGGGCGCCGGCGCCGCGGCGATGGAAGAACTTGCGCAATCCACCCGCGCACATCTGGAAGGCCGTGTCTTCGAGCCGAAGGTGCTGCCGCATCCCTATGCGTTCAATGCCTTCAGCCACAACTCCGGCGTGGACCCCGACACCGGCTACAACGAGGAAGAGCTGAAGATCATGCGCGAGACCGGCAAGATCTTCGGCGATGCGCAGATGCGCATCTCTGCCACCTGCGTGCGCATCCCGGTGCTGCGTGCGCATTGCGTGGCCATCCACTTCGAGTGCGAGTCACCGGTTTCCGCCGATCAGGTGCGCGACATCATCGGCAAGGCGCCGGGGGTGAAGCTGGTGGATGATCGCGAACGCAACCACTTCCCGATGCCCAACGAGGCCACCGGCCAGGATGACATCCTGGTGGGACGCATCCGCCAGGACATCAGCGATCCCACCGGCTGCTCGGTGGCGCTGTTCGTCGCCGGCGACCAGCTGCTGAAGGGCGCGGCGCTCAATGCCGTGCAGGTCGCCGAGTTGCTGGCCGCAGGACCGCGGCAGTAAAGAATTGCGGGTGGCCCCGGCTAGCGCAGGGGCCCCCGCACAGCCAGTGCATCGCAGGGCAGCGTCGAGAGGATGCTCTTGGCCGTGCTGCCCAGCAGCGCCTCGAGCATCGCGCCGCGGCCGCGGGTGCCCAGCACCACCAGGTCCGCGCCATGCCGCTGCACATGGTCGCGGATGCCCTGCGGCGGCGGACCGGGTTCGATGACATGATGCAGCCGCTCGCGGTCGCCGTCCGGCAGGAACACCGAAGAGAGGAATTTCTCCATTTCCGCGCCGTGCGCGTCCCGGATCTGTCCATCCGGCGCCGCCTCGCCGGCTGCCGCGGAGGCGGCCTGGTCCGTGGCATGCAGCAGGTGCAGCGGCTGGTCGGGAAAGAAGCGCAGCGCCATCTGCAGCGCATGCCCGGAGGTCTCGGAGAAGTCGGTGGCTACCACCACATGCTGATAGGGGCCGCTGGCGCGGTTGCTGACGATCAGGATGGGTGCCGGCAGGCGGCGCAGCAACTGCTCCACCGTCCGGCCGAGAACCACCGGACGCAGCGAGAACGGACTGGCCCGCGCGATGCCGGTGACGATCAGGTCCACCTGGCCTGCAGTGGCGATGCGTTCGATGACCTCGGCCGGATTGCCTTCCTCGACCAGCAGCGTCGCCTGCTCGAGGAATTCCGCCAGGTCGGCGCGCAGGCCGCGGCGAAGCCATTGCCGCATCACCGATATGGCGTCTTCGGCGCGCGGCAGCGCCGGTGGTGCGGAAGGGGTGTCGGCCACCGCGGCCGCGGCCGCTTCGGCATTCTCGACCACGTGCAGCACGGTCAGGTTGGCCGCGCAAAGCCGGGCGGTGGTCACGGCACGTTCCAGGGCGCGGTCGCCGCGGGCGCCAAGGTCCGTGGCCAGCAGGATTTCACGCGGTGCGCCAGGTTGCGCGTCGGACTGGATCATATCGCTCCTTTCAGCCGGGCGGCAGTTGCTGCACGGGAACCATCCCCTGCTACTGTACGCTTGGTCAAGTCAGGCGAAAGCCGGCAGGCGTTGCCGGAATGCCGCCGGCATCATCCCCACGCCGGAGAGTCACGTGTTCGAGAACGGCATCGCGTTGCTGGACTGGCTGGGCATCGTGGCTTTCACGATCACCGGCGCACTGGTTGCTGCGCGCAACCAGATGGATGCGGTGGGTTTCATCCTGCTGGGCACGGTCACCGGCATCGGCGGCGGCACGCTGCGCGATCTGCTGCTGAACGTGCATCCGGTACTGTGGATCGAGCGGCCGGACTACCTGGCCGTGTGCATCGCGGTCTCGCTGCTCGTGTTCTTTCTCGCCGACCGCATCCACACCCGCATGCGTCTGCTGCTGTGGGCCGACGCGGTCGGCCTTGCGGTGTTTGCCACGGTCGGCGCCGAGCGCGCCCTCAGCGCCGGCACCCCGGCGCTGGTGGCGGTGGTGATGGGAGTGATCACCGCCTGCTTCGGCGGCATCATCCGCGACCTGCTGGGCGAGTCCCGCTCGATCATCTTCTCGTACGAGATCTATGTCACCGCCGCGCTGGCGGCTGCGGTGGTGCTGGTGGTGTCGCATGAGGCGGGATTGCCGCGCGAATTCGCGGTGCCCGCAGCGCTGGTCACCGGCTTCGGCCTGCGCGCCGGCTCACTGGTGTTCGGCTGGTCGCTGCCGCATTACCGGCCACGCGACAAGCAGGGTTGAGCCGCGCGCAAGACCGCGGCGTCAGCGCGGCGTCTGCACATAGATCGCCCGCTCATGCGAGAACGCGCGGAACCCGAACACGCCGTGATAGCTGCCCATGCCGCTCTGGTTCACGCCGCCGAAGGGCAGGTGGTTCTCCAGGTAGTGCGAGAAGAAGCCATTCACGGTGACGCCGCCGGAAGAGGTGCGCTGGAGGACCTGTTCCACATGCGCGGGCGTGTTGCTGTAGATGTACAGCGCCAGCGGCTTGTCGCGGCCCGAGATGAAGTCCAGGACATCATCCAGGTCGTGATAGGTCATCACCGGCACCACGGGGCCGAAGATCTCCTCCTGCATGATCTGCATGTCGGGCGTCACGTCGGTGAGAAGCGTCGGGTGGATGGTGCGATCGTGTGCCTCGAACTTGCCGCCCACGGCCACCTTCGCCCCCTTTGCCACGGCGTCATCGACCATCGTGCGGATGCGCGTGAAGTTCTGGTCGTTGACGATCTGGGCGATGTTCTCCCGGCGAAGCTTGCCGTCATCGTCATACAGCTCCTGCTTCACGCGGGCGCGGAACGAATCGACCAGCCGCTCCTTCTGCTGCGCTGTGACGAACACGAAGTCGGGGCTGATGCAGGCCTGTCCGCCATTGAACTGCTTGGCGGCCGCAAGATCCGCCGCGACCTTGTCCACATCGGCATCGCCGTCGACGATGACCGGCGACTTGCCGCCCAGTTCCAGCGTGACGCTGGACAGGTGCTTCGCAGCCGCCGCCATCACCAGCTTGCCGACGCGCGTGCTGCCGGTGAAGAAGATGTGGTTGAACGGCAGCTCGAGCAGCGCGGTCGCGACCTCCACGCCGCCCTCGAACACCACCGCCTCCTGCTCGTCGAAGGCCTGGCGCACGATCTTCGCGGCGACCCTTGCGGTGGCGGGACACAGGTCCGTGAGCTTCACGATGCAGCAGTTGCCGGCGGCGATGGCCGCTGCCAGCGGCCCCATCACCAGCCCGAAGGGAAAATTCCACGGTCCCAGGATCAGGCACACGCCCCGCGCCTCGTAGAGGATGCGTGCCTGGTCCTGGCTGTTCAGCGACGGCGAGACCTCCACCGGCCGCATCCATTCCGCAAGATTGGCAATGTTGCGGTCGATGTTCGCCAGCACGTTCATCAGCTCGGTGATGCGGACCTCGTGCTCCGGCTTGCGCGTGTCCTGCCGCACTGCCGCGACCAGCTCTTCGGCATGGTCCTGGACGGCGGCCTTGAGCCGGCCGAGCTTTTCCCTGCGCTGCGCGGCGCCGCTCGCCTTGGCCTCCCACTGGTGCGCGCGCTGCAGTTCGAATACGCGACGCAGCTCTGCATGCAGGTCGGAATCACGCCGGGCAGGGGAGGCAGGGGCCATGGCAGTTCTCCGCGATGTCGGCTTGGCCGGGCCGCCGATGCTAGCAGCGCCGCGGATCAGGCGCTGGCACGCGCAGGTTCGCCCCGCGAGGCAGGGCCCATGCCGCCTGCCATCTGCGCCAGCCAGGCGCGGGCCTGGCCGAGCAGCCCGGCAGGATGCGCGGCATCAGGTTCCGCCAGCGCCTGCGCGAGACGCTGGCCGGCGAATTGCTGCGCCTGGCGCGCCTTTTCCAACACGGATGCTGCGCCGAAGAAGCCATGCGTGACGCCTGCATGATCCTGCCAGGCGACCGGCACGCCCGCCCGTCGCAAGCTCTCATGCAGCCGCTGCGCATCGGTGTGCAGAGGATCCAGCTGCGCGCTGACCAGCGTGACCGGCGGCAGGCCCTTGAGGTCTGCATGGGTCAACGCCAGGCGGCTGTCCTGCAGGTCTTCAGGCTGCAGTGCCAGCTGTTCGAAACACCAGGCCATCATCGCGCGTCCCAGCGGACGCGACACCGCGTTGTGCAGGTAGGACTGCGTATTCGTGGCGGCCTGGGTCACCGGGCAGACGGCCAGCACATGCAGTGGCATCGGCATGTCGCGGTCGCGCGCAGCGATGGCGGTGGCCAGCGCCAGGGTGCCGCCCGAGCCTTCGCCGGCCAGCGCGATGCGCGTGGCATCGCCCTGCAGCGATGCGGCGTGTTCGCACATCCAGGCATGCGCGGCCAGCGCATCGTCCCACGCCGCCGGGAAGGGATGCTCCGGCGCCTTCCGGTAGCCCACCGAGACGACGATGGCGCCGGAGTGACGCGCGAGGTCACGCGCGCTGGCGTCGTGGCTGTCGATGCTGCCGAGCACCCATCCGCCGCCATGGAAATACACGATGACCGGGCGCGGTCCCGCATCCGCGCGTCGCGGCGCATACGCGCGCGCCGGCAGCGACACCGTGCCGGCGTCGATGATCAGGTCCTGCGTGGTGATGGTCGCCGCATCGCCGGAAGACGATGCGTTCTGCCGGTCGCGCAGCAGGCGCACCGCCTCGTCGATGCCCGGACCCCGTCTGGCGACTTCCACCCCGGTGCGCGGCGTGAACCGCACGGGCCGGAGGCTCTCGAATGTTTCCAGCAGCACCGCCATGTCGCGGTCGCATCGCATCTGCCCGAAGGCCGAAGAAATTGCCGTGGTCACGGGCACCGACTTGCCTGGCATGACGCTCCCTCCCGATTTTGCGTATCTTGATGGCGGGTTGCGGCGGACCGAAGAGGGCGGTGCTGTTCGTGACTGTAGGCAATTGCCGACAGTACCCCGATTATTGCCAGTCCAGAATCACGCGACACCAGGAGGACGCAATGAACCAGGACACCCGGACGAAGATCTACCTGAAGAACACCTGTCCCTACTGCCTGAAGCTGCGGATCTTCCTCACCGAGGCGGGCATCGCCGGCCGCTTCGACTTCGTGGTGTTCGCCGATGGCGATGCAACCCACCAGGCGCAGCGGGCGCGCATGCAGGCCGCCGGCCAGCAGCCGAGTTTCCCGGCAGCCGAGATCGACGACAGGCTGACGACCGGAACCGATGACCTCATCGCGCGCTTCGCGAAGCAGGCCGGTGTGGATGCGGCGAAGCTGCCGCTGCTTTCCTATTACAGCGAAGGCGTGTTCCGCCGGCATGTCGAGATGCACAAGGAACTGCGCGAGCTGCGCGGCAACTGATCGGTCACTTCGGCGCAAGGCTGTCCGCGGTTGCCAGCCTCACGCCCGCATGAGACATTCCCGTACCGGGTGTCGACCGCCACTTCGCGGCAAGACAGGTCAATGCGTGGTCGGGCCGCCGCGCGGAAAGAACAATGCATCACGTTGCGCCCTGATCGCGCCGCATGAACCCGGCACTCATCGTCCTGATTCCCCTGCTCGGGGCCTGCATTCCGCTGCTGGCGATCCGCGGCGGCCGCAACCTGTGCACCGGCGCCACCGCAGCGGTCAGCGCGCTGGCATTGCTGATGCTGCTGGCCGGCGGCTGGGCCGTCCAGCATGGCGAGGTGCCGCGCTTCACGCTGCCCTGGGTGCCCGGGGCCGGGCTGTCGCTGTCGTTCTTCATCGACGGACTGGGACTGTTCTTCGCCGCGCTGATCCTGGTCATCGGCCTGCTGGTCATCGTGTATGCGCGCTTCTACCTGGATCGCAGCGAGCCGATGGGCCGCTTTTTCTGCTATCTGCTGCTGTTCCAGGGTTCGATGCTCGGCATCGTGCTCAGCGACAACGTGCTGCTGCTGGCGGTGTTCTGGGAACTGACCAGCCTCAGCTCCTTCCTGCTGATCGGCTTCTGGCACGGCCGGCCTGAATCACGCGCCGGTGCGCGCATGGCGCTGGTGGTCACCGGTGCGGGCGGACTGGCGCTGCTCGCCGGCATGCTGCTGCTGGGCCACATCGCAGGTTCGTACGAACTGGGCACCATCCTGCAGCGCGGTGATGTGGTGCGCGCCTCGCCGCTGTACCTGCCCATGCTGCTGCTGGTGCTGGCCGGCGCCTTCACCAAGTCGGCGCAGTTCCCGTTCCACTTCTGGCTGCCGCATGCGATGGCGGCGCCGACTCCGGTGTCGGCCTACCTGCATTCCGCCACGATGGTGAAGGCCGGCATATTCCTGCTGGCACGGCTGTGGCCGGTGCTGGCCGGCACGGTGGAGTGGTTCCTGATCGTGTCGATGGTGGGTCTGGTGACGCTGCTGGTCGGCGCCTGGATCGCGCTGTTCAAGGATGACCTGAAGTCGCTGCTGGCGTTCTCCACCGTCAGTCACCTGGGCCTGCTGACCATGCTGCTGGGCTTCGGCACGCCGATGGCGCTGGTGGCGGCCATGTTCCATGTGCTGAACCACGCCACCTTCAAGGCGGCATTGTTCATGTGCGCCGGCATCATCGACCACGAGACGCACACGCGTGACATCCGCAGGCTGGGTGGACTGCGCCGCATGATGCCGGTCACGGCGACGATGGCCATCCTCGCGGCCGCATCGATGGCCGGCGTGCCGCTGCTGAACGGCTTCCTGTCGAAGGAGATGATGCTGGAGCAGGCCGCGCATACCGCCTATGCCGGGCAGGCCTGGCTGCTGCCGGTGCTGGCCACGGCCGGCGCGCTGCTGTCCGCGGCCTACTCGCTGCGGCTGATCCTGCATGTGTTCTTCGGTCCGTCGCGGGCCGCGCTCGAACCGGTGCCGCATGACCCGCCCACGGGCATGTGGCTGCCGGTGGCGGTGCTTGTGCTGCCGGTGGTGCTGATCGGGGTGATGCCGGCGCTGGCCATGCCGGTGGTGCAGCGCACCGCGCTTGCGGCCGCGGGCGGCGCGCTGCCGGCATTCAGCCTGGCGCTGTGGCATGGGCTGACCCCCGCGCTGGCGATGAGCGTGATCGCGCTGGCTGGCGGGCTGCTGCTGCTGTGGCGCCACGCGGACGTCGATCGCCTGCGGCTGGCGGTGCCGCGACCCGATGCGATGCGCCTGTTCCAGGCGGCCATCGCCGGCGCGGTGCGCGCCGCGCGCTGGCTGCTGCGGCGCCTCGACAATGGCAGCCTGCCGCGCTACCTGGGCGTCATCGTGGCGGCCATCCTGGTCGTGGTGCTCACCGGTTACTGGCGCGCCGGCGGCGCGGCGCCGGGCGACCGGCCGCCATTGCCGGTGAATGCGCCAATGGTCACCGGCTGGCTGCTGCTGGTCTGTGCCTGCGTGCTGATCGTGCTGCGGCATCATGACCGGCTGCTGGCGCTGATCATCACCAGCATCGTCGGACTGATGGTGTCACTTGCCTTCCTGCAGTTTTCCGCGCCGGACCTGGCCCTGACGCAGATCTCGGTGGAGGTGGTCACCACGATCCTGCTGCTGCTGGCGATCAACCTGTTGCCACGCACGACGCCACAGGAGCTCTCGCGCGGCTTTCGCATCGGCGCCGGCAGCATGGCGCTGGTCGGCGGCGCGGGCGTGGCCGCGCTGGCGCATGCAGTGATGACGCGCGGCTTCGAGACCATCTCCGGTTTCCATGTGGAGCAGTCGAAGCCCGGCGGTGGCGGCACCAATGTGGTCAACGTGATCCTGGTGGATTTCCGCGGCTATGACACCTTCGGCGAGATCATCGTGCTGGCCATTGCGGCACTGACCATCTTCGCGCTTCTCGACACCGCGCTGCATGGCGCCGCGGGCCGGCGACTGGCGCGCACGCGTTTCGGCCCGCAGGCGGGCGATGCGCATCCGCTGCTGCTGGTGGTGGTGACGCGGGTGCTGCTGCCGGTGGCGCTGGTGGCCGGCATCTACATCCTGCTGCGCGGGCACAACCTGCCAGGTGGTGGATTCATCGCCGGCCTGGTCGTCGCCATCGCCTTCCTGATGCAGTACATGGCTTCCGGCTATGTGTGGGCGCAGCGACGCGCGCGCGTCGACGCGCATGCGCTGATCGGCGCCGGCGTGCTGATCGCCGGCCTGACCGGACTTGCGGCGCTGGTCTTCGGCCAGCCGTTCCTCACCAGCACCTTCGGTCACTTCCACCTGCCGCTGTTCGGCGAGATCGAGCTGGCCTCTGCGATGGCGTTCGACCTCGGCGTGTTCCTGGTCGTGGTGGGCACCTGCCTGCTGTCGCTGGCGACGCTGTCGCGCACCGGGGAGCGCGCCGAGCAGGCCTCGCTGCAGGCCGAGGCCGCAGCGGGGAAGCTGGTCTCCCGCAACGCAGGGGAGGCCGGCGCATGAGCATGGAACTCCTGATGGCCACTGCCATCGGTGCGCTGACCAGCGCGGGCCTTTACCTGATCCTGATGCGGCGGACCTTCCCGGTGATCGTCGGGCTGTCCTTCCTGTCGTATGCGGTGAACGTGTTCCTGTTCACGATGGGCCGGCTCAGCATCAACCGGCCGCCGATCCTCGATGATGCCGCGGCGGGCTACACCGATCCGCTGCCGCAGGCGCTGGTGCTGACTGCCATCGTGATCACCTTCGGCATGACGGCGCTGATCGTGGTGCTGTCGCTGCGCGCCTTCCTCGAGACCGGCACCGATGATGTGGGACTGGGCGCCGAAGCCGCCGATGATGTGGCCCGTGCCGATGAGGACACGCGATGAGCAGCGTCTGGATCATCGCGCCGGTGGCCGTGCCATCGATGAGTGCGGCACTGATGGTGCTGGCACTGCGGGGCAACCTGGCTGGCCAGCGTCTGATCGGAATGGCGGCCGTGCTGCTGCAGGTGCTGGTCGCCATCGGTCTCTACCGCATGGCCGGCGATGGCGAGGTGCGGACCTACCTGCTGGGCAACTGGCCGGCGCCCTTCGGCATCGTGCTGGTGCTCGACCGGCTGGCGGCAACCATGCTGCTGCTGGCCGCCGTCCTCGCGCTTGCCGTGCTCGGCTGGGCAATCGGCGACTGGGACCGGCGCGGCCGGCATTTCCATGCACTTTTCCAGTTCCAGCTGCTGGGGCTGAACGGCGCCTTCCTGACCGGCGACCTGTTCAACCTGTTCGTGTTCTTCGAGGTGCTGCTGATTGCCTCCTACGGGCTGATGTTGCACGGGAACGGGGCGCGGCGGCTGCGCGCCGGCTTCCATTACATCGCCATCAACCTGCTGGGCTCGACGGTGTTCCTGTTCGCGGCTGGCACCCTCTACGCCATCACCGGAACGCTGAACATGGCCGACCTTGCCGTGAAGGTGCCGCAGGTCGCAGCAGCGGACCAGGGCCTGCTCGCGGTGGGCGGGCTGCTGCTGCTGGCCGTGTTCGCGATCAAGTCGGCGATGGTGCCGCTGCAGTGGTGGCTGCCGCCCGCCTATGGCTCCACCTCGCCGCCGGCGGCCGCGCTGTTCGCCATCATGACCAAGGTCGGCGCCTATTCGATCCTCCGTGTCTACACGCTGGTGTTCGGCGCCGAAGCGGGTGCGCTGGCCGGCCTTGCCGCGCCCTGGCTGCTGCCGGGCGGACTGCTGACGCTGGTGGTGGGCACCGTCGGCGTGCTGGCCGGCCGCAGCCTGCCCGACACGATCTGCTATGCAGTGGTGGCATCGATGGGCACCCTGCTGATCGCCATCGGCCTGCAATCCGAGGCCGCCATCGCCGCCGCGCTTTACTACACCCTGCACAGCACGCTCACCGGCGGCGCGCTGTTCCTGCTGGCGGGGCTGATGCTTGAAGCCCGGCGCGGCGCTGCGCCCGTGCTGCAGCTGCCAGGGCGTCGCGGTTCGCTGGCGATGCTGTTCTTCCTGCTGGCGATCGCGATGGTGGGGCTGCCGCCACTGGCCGGGTTCATCGGCAAGCTGCTGATCCTCGGCGCCGCGCGTGAGACCGGCGACATGGTGCTGGTGTGGCTGGTGATCCTGGTGACCAGCCTGCTGCTGCTGGTGGGCTTCGCGCGCACCGGCATCCGCATCTTCTGGAGCGGGCCGGCCGTGCGGGCCACGGCTCCCATCGCCACCGCGCCGCCGCGGCGGCCATTGCTGGCCGTCGCGGCACTGACCGCGCTGGTGGCATTGCTCAGCCTGATGGCCGGTCCGGTCATGCGCGACATGACGGCCACCGCCCGCCAGCTGCTGGCACCGGCGGGCCATGTGGCAGCCGTGCTCGAGGAGCAGGACTGATGTTCTCCCGCCTGCTGCCGCATCCGGTGCTGACACTGACGCTCGCCCTCGTCTGGGTGCTGCTGGTGAATGATTTTTCCTGGGGCGCGTTCGCATTCGGCCTGCTGCTGGGACTGGCAGTGGCCCGGCTCACCGCAGTGTGGTGGCCGGGTCGTGCGCGCATCCGCAATCCGCTGGCCATCTGCGAATACGTGGTCATCGTGCTGTGGGACATCCTGGTGTCGAACGTGCAGGTGGCCGCGCTGGTGCTGTTCCGGCGCGGTGACTCGCTGCGTTCGCAATATGTGGTGGTGCCGCTGGCACTGCGCAGCCCCGAGGCCATCGCGGTGCTCGCCGGCACCATCACGATGACCCCCGGCACGGTCAGCGCGGATCTGAGCGCCGACGGCCGCTCGCTGCTGGTGCATTGCCTTGAGACACGCGATGCAGCCGGCGCCGTGGCGGCGATGAAGTCCCGCTACGAGCAGCGCCTGATGAGGATCTTCCCATGATCGAACTGGCCAGCCTGATCGCCTTCGTCACGATCTGCGCCTCGCTGCTGCTGAACCTGTGTCGCCTGGTGGCAGGGCCGGATGTGACTGACCGGGTTCTCGCGCTCGATACCATGGTGATCAACGCCATCGGGCTGGTGGTGCTGGCGGGCATCCGCTTCGGCACGGCGATCTATTTCGAGGCGGCAATGCTGTTTGCGATGGTGGGTTTCGTTTCCACCGTCGCCTTCTGCAAGTTCCTGCTTCGCGGCAATGTGATCGAGTGAGGCCGTCATGACGATGATCATCGAAGCCATCGTGGCACTGCTGATCCTGACCGGGGCTGGCTTCCTGTTCGTCGGGTCCTTCGGACTGGTGAAGCTGCCCGACACCATGCGGCGCCTGCACGCGCCCACCAAGGCGACCACGCTGGGCATCGGATCGCTGCTGATCGCCTCGATGCTGTTCTTCGTGCTGCTGCGGGACGCCACCGGCATCCATGAGCTGCTGATCACGCTGTTCCTGTTCATGACCGCGCCGGTGAGCGCGAACATGATCGCCAAGGTGCACCTGTTCCGCAGCCGGGACACCTTGAAACTGCCGCCGGCGGAAGGCGGATCGTCCTGGGCGACACTGCAGCCGGAGGAAGACGACCGGCAGGCGCGCGACGATGCCCGTCAGAAGCGGACTCCCGCCGCGCGGCCGCCAGGCGGATACTGACGCGACATGCCACAGCAGGGAGAAACTTCGATGAGCAATGGAAGGATCCTGGTCACCGGCGCCACCGGCCAGCTCGGCGCGCTGATCGTGCAGCATCTGCGCCGGCTCGGCCCGGCGGCCGACGTGATTGCCGGCGGCCGCAACGCAGCGAAGGCGCCGGCCGGCGTGGAGTTCCGCACCGTGGACTATGACCGGCCCGACACCATCGAAGCGGCGCTGGACAGCGTCGGGCGCGTGGTGCTGGTTTCAGGCAGCGAGGTGGGCAGGCGCGTGGCGCAGCACCGCGCCGTCATCGAGGCCGCCGCCCGCGCCGGGGTGAGGCGGCTGGCCTATACCAGCATCCTGAAAGCCGACGTGAATCCGCTGCGGCTGGCCGCGGAGCACCGGGCCACCGAGCAGGTGCTGGCCGAAGGCCGGGTGCCGTACATCCTGTGCCGCAATGGCTGGTACAGCGAGAACTACCTGGGCAGCGCGCCGGTGGCCATCCAGACCGGCGTGATGCCCAGCGCCTCACGCGACGGCCGGATCGCCACCGCCACGCGCAATGACTATGCCGAAGGCATCGCGGCGCTGATCCTGCGCGATGACCACAGGCCCGGCCAAGCTTATGAACTCGCCGGCAGCAGCAGCTTCGACAAGCGCGAGCTGGCCGCGATGCTCTCGCGCCTGTCCGGCAAGCCGGTGGCGGTGCGCGATCTCGACGAAGCCGATTACGCCGCCGCGATGGTGCAGGGCGGGCTGCCCGAACCCTTCGCGCGCATCCTCGCTGATTCAGATGCGAAGTCCGGCGACGGCTGGCTGTTCGATGACAGCCGCACGCTCGAGAAGGTGATCGGGCGTCCCACCACGCCGATGCAGGAGACGTTGCGCGCAGCGCTGAACGTCTCCTGATCCGCCACAGCAAGGGCCGTTCAGCGTGCGGCGGCCCCGGTCGGAAACAGCATCAGGAACGAGCGGCCATCCGGCAGCAGGTCGAACTGCCGCCGCAGCGGCCCCTGCTGGAAACCGGTGATCGGCAGCGGCGCCGCATTGCCCGGCTGCAGTTCATCACCCGCCACGCCCAGCGGCAGGCGGAACATGCGACCACCCTGGTCGAAATAGATGGCCGAGCCATCCGGCGCCCACACCGGATGCGCGCCGCCCTCGCGCGTGAGCTGGAAGCGCTTGCCGGTCTGCGGCAGTGGCTCGGCCCACACTTCAAGTCGCCCGGTTTCGTCCGAGGCATAGGCGATCCATCTGCCGTCCGCCGAGACCTGGCTGCTGTGCTGCGCGGAACCGGGACGGTCCACCAGTTTCGTCACCGCACCGGATTTGAGGTCGATGGCCGAGATGCCATAGTCGCTGTCGCCGCTGAGCGTGAGGTACACCATGCGGCCGTCCGGATAGATGCCTTCCGGCGCGCGCCCGTCAAGAATGTATTTCGGCTGCTCGCCGCCATCGGAACGCTGCCAGAACAGCGCGTCATCGCCATTGCCGGTGGCGACGAAGGCGATGCGGTCATTCTCCGGCGCCCACACCGGGGCGACATTGCGTCGTGAAATCACGGTGATCTGCATGGGAACCGGCTCGTCGAATTCCGCCAGCCGCGCCACATGGATCTTCGTCAGCTCCGGATCGCCGGCATTCTCGCCCGGCACCGCCATCTCGAAGGCCACCCGCGTGCCATCCGGCGACACGCGCGGCGCGAACACCGAACCGGGAACGGTGCCCAGCACCTTCTTCTGCCCCTGCATGTCCACCACTGCCATTTCGAATCCGGCTTGCGGCGCGGCGGAATGCGCAACGCCCAGCCATGCCGTGGCGGCGGCCAGGATCATCAGTCGTTTCATGCATCAACCCCCGTCTGGTTGCAGCGATTCTTTCGCGCAAGCATAGCGGCCCTGCGCGCAATGTGCTGCCGTGGGAGCCGGTCAGGCGCTGTCTTGCGGAGTGGGCACGGAGGTTCCTGCCGCACCGGCTTCGGCTGCAATCTGCCGGATCGCGGCCTCGAACTGCTCCGGCGGCTGGCCACCGGAAATCAGCCACTGTCCATTGATCACGATGCCCGGCACCGCGCGGATGCCAGCGGACTGCCAGTAGCTTTCGGCCGCCCGCACCTCGGCGGCGAAACGTCCGCTGTCGAGCACGCTGCGGGCTTCGGCTGCATCGAGGCCGGCGGCCGTGACCGCAGCCACCAGCACGTCGGGGTCCGAGACATTGGCGCCATCGGTGAAGTTGGCGCGGAACAGCGCACGCTTCAGTTCCACCTGCCGGCCAGTCGGCTGCGCCCAGTGCAGCAGCCGGTGCGCATCGAAGGTGTTGTAGATGCGGCTGTCGCCATTCTGGTTGAAGGTGAAGCCCACGTCCGAGGCCCGCTCGCGCACCGTCTGGCGCATCTGGTCCAGCTGCGCCGCATCGCGGCCGTAGCGCTCACCCAGCATCTGGTCGATGTTGCGGCCGGTCGGCGGCATGTCCGGATTCAGCTCGAAGGGCTGGAAGCGGATCTCTGCCGTCACCACGTCCGCCGTGCGACGCAGCGCCTCCTCGAGGCCGGCAAAGCCGATGGCGCACCAGGGGCACGCCACGTCGGAGACGAAATCGATCTTCAGCTCGATGCCCACGTCAGTGCATCGTGATGCCGGGCGAGAACATCAGCACCCGCTGCGGTCCCTCGGTGTGCTCGTTCATGTATTCCCACAGCGCCGTATAGGCCTTTTCGAAATCGGCCTGTGCGACGGCGAGCGCGGTCTGGGCGCGACGGAAGTCGGCTTCGAGCCCCACCAGGACTTTCTTGCGGTCTGAATCGCTCATCGCTACCTCCCGGGTGATTGAAAGGGACATGGGGATACCCGCGTCGGAATCAAGGCAGTCCGGGCAAGCCGATCGGCTGACCTGGACAGCGAGTCACTTTCCAGCGCGCCTGCCTGAAGGCAGGATGGAGGCATGGCCACGCCTCCGCACTTGCAGGTCCTCACCTATCCTGCGCCAGAACGCAACAAAGCGCCAATCCTCGAGGTACTGCAGCGCGTGCTGCCGGCTGAAGGCACGGTGCTGGAGGTGGCCAGCGGCACCGGCCAGCATGTGATGCACTTCGCCGCCGCGCTGCCGGGCCTGCGCTGGCTGCCCAGTGACCCGGAAGGCCGGCACCGCGATGCCATCGGGATCCGGCGCCGCGAGGCCGGATTGCCGAATGTCTCTGCGCCGCTGGACCTCGATGTCTGCCGGCGACCATGGCCGGTCGTGCAGGCGGCGGCCATTGTCTGCATCAACATGATCCACATCGCTCCCTGGGAGGCAACGGTGGCATTGCTCGGTGAGGCCGCCCGCCTGCTGCCGGCCGGCGCAGTGCTGTTCCTGTATGGACCTTACCGCCGCGACGGCCGGCATACCGCTGCCAGCAACGAGCAATTCGATGCGGACCTGCAGCGCCGCAATCCTGCCTGGGGCGTTCGCAACCTGGAGGATGTGCAAGGGCTGGCCGCGCGCCTCGGCTTCGAACTGCACGAAGTGGTGCAGATGCCTGCCAACAATTTCAGCGTGGTCTTCCGCCGCACCGGCTGATGCGGCGCCTGACGCTCAGCCCTGGTTGCGGCGCAGGCGGTCGAGCTGGCGTCGCTCGCGCTTGTCGGGGCGGTGATCCGGCTGCGGTCGCAGCTGCGCGGCCAGACGCCGCTGCTCGCGCAGCTGCACAGCGCGCGCTTCGCTGGCGGCGGTTTCGCGGTAGCAGGCCTGCGCCTCGGGCGCCGGGCTGCGCCGCGACGGCAGGGCGAGCACTTCCAGTTCGATGCTGCGCCGCTCCTGCGTCACCGTGACGATCTGGCCGACCCGCACGTCGTGCGCGGGCTTCACCCGTTCATTGCCGATCTTCACGCGGCCGCCGGCCACCGCGTCGGCGGCCAGCGAGCGCGTCTTGAACAGGCGCACATGCCACAGCCATTTGTCGATGCGGTGGCGATCGTTGTCCGTCTCGCGCGTCATGCCCCAGAGTATGGATCAGTGGCCGCCGATGCGGCATCGTCCACGGGCAAGGAGACACTGATGAAGAAGGTACTCGGCGTGCATGCGGCGCCCCGTCCGCACTGGGTGGGCGATGGCTTTCCGGTGAGTTCGCTGTTCAGCTATGACGGACTGGGCCGCCAGCTCAGTCCCTTCCTGCTGCTCGACCATGCCGCGCCGATGCATTTCGATCCCGGTACCCGCCGGCGCGGCGTCGGCCAGCATCCGCATCGCGGTTTCGAAACCGTCACCATCGTGTACCAGGGTGAACTGGAGCATCGCGATTCCACCGGCGCGGGTGGTCGCATCGGCCCCGGCGATGTGCAGTGGATGACCGCCGGCGGCGGCATCCTGCACGAGGAGTTCCATTCCCGCGCCTTCACCGAACGCGGCGGCACCATCGAGATGGCGCAGCTGTGGGTGAACCTGCCGGCGCGCCACAAGATGACGCCGCCGCGCTACCAGACGCTGCTGGCCGGGGCGATCCCGCAGGTGCCATTGCCGGACGGTGCAGGGCAGGTGCGCGTGATCGCGGGGGAGTTCGGCGGCCAGCGCGGTCCGGCGAAGACCTTCACGCCGCTCGATGTGTGGGATGTGCGCCTGGCCACTGGCGCAGTGGCGCATTTCGCCGCCACATCCGGACACACGCTGGCACTTGTGGTGTTGCGCGGCACCGTGCTGATCAATGCAGAAGCGGTCGCGCGCCAGGGCGAGCTGGTGCACCTGGACCGCGATGGCAGCCAGGTGCGCATCGAGGCCAACAACGATGCCACGCTGCTGTGGCTGGCCGGCGAACCCATCGATGAACCGGTGGTGGGTCATGGCCCGTTCGTGATGAACAGCCGCGAGCAGATCGTGCAGGCCATCGAGGACTTCAACCAGGGGCGGTTCGGTGGCATCACCGGCGAAGTGGCCTCATGACCGAGCGCGGATCGGGAAAACTGCGCTACTGCTGACCTGTGCGCGACACGCAGCAGTGCTGGCAGCTCTTCCGCATCAGAAGTCCGCGGCGGGCACGGTGGCCCGTACGCGCAGCCTCAGCATGCTGATCGCGGCGGCAAGCAGTGCCGCCACGGCTGCAATGCGCAGCAGCACCGGCCCGGATTCCAGGCCCATCCAGTGAAAGCCGGCCGCAACCGCCACCGCCCCGGTGGTCTGGCCCAGCAGACGCGCCGTGGCCAGCATGCCGCCGGCGGCACCGGAGCGCGCCGGTGGTGCGGCCGTGACGATGGTGCGGTTGTTCGGCGCCTGGAAGAAGCCGAAACCCGCGCCGCACAGTGCCATGCGCCAGAGAATGTCCGCATTGCCCGGATCCGGTCCCAGCATCGACAGCATCACCAGTCCGACGGCGAACACCGACAGGCCGATGCCTCCCAGCAAACCGGCCGGATAGCGGTCGGCCAGGCGGCCGGAGAGCGGCGCCGTCACGCCCACCGCCAGTGGCCAGGCCGTCATCAGCAGGCCGGTGGCTGCCACGCTGCGACCCAGCACCTCCTGCAGCAGGAACGGCAGTGTCACCAGTGCAGCCATCTGCCCGACGAATGAAGTCACTGACGTGGTGATCGACAGCGAGAAGATCGGCCGGCGCAGCAGGTCGAGTGGCAGCAGCGGCGCTGGGCGCGTCCATTCACGCCGAACCAGCAGCGTGCCCGACACAACCGCCACCAGCAGCAGCAGCAGGCCGGTGCCATCAGTCTGTTCGCGCGCCAGCGTCTCGATGCCGAAGATCAGCGAACTGAGCGCCGTCGCGCTGAGCAGCGCCGAAAGATAGTTCGGCTTGCCGCCATGGCCGACGGAGCGGGGCAGGGCGCGCACGCCCACCAGCAATGCCACGAGGCCAAAGGGAATGTTGATCAGGAACAGCCACGGCCAGGTGGTCACATGCAGGATCAGCGCCGCAAGGCTGGGACCGGCCGCCGCGGACACCGACAGCACCACCGCGTTGTAGCCGATGCCGCGTCCCAGCATGTCGCGCGGATAGGTGGCGCGCACCAGGGCCGCATTCATGCTGAGGATGGCCGCCGCGCCGATGCCCTGGAACATGCGCGCCATGATCAGCGCATCCAGGTTGCGGGCGGTCGCGCAGGCGATCGAGCCCAGGATGAACACGCCGACACCGGGAAGATAGACCCGGTGGTAACCGATGCGGTCACCAAGCGCGGCCAGCGGCAGCAGCAGCGCGGTGATCGCCAGCTGGTAGGCATTGATCACCCAGATGGAGGTCGCCGCCGTGGCCTGCATCTCCGCGGCGATGGTGGGCAGCGCCACATTGACGATGGTGCTGTCGAGCACCGACATCGCCATCGCCATCCAGATGGTGAGGACCGAAAGATAACGGCGGGGCGCCGGCAGTCCGTCCATCAGTGGCCTGCGCCGACCGTGTCCCGTACGGGCCAGCCCGCAGCGGAGCCTGCGCGCCTCATCCGCAACAGCAACGGTCAGTAGTGCGGCGGCTTCTCATCATCGGGGCTGTATGCGGTGCGCGACATCAGCGACGCCTCGAATCGGCCGGCCAGCGCCTTCAGTTGCGCCTGCAAGGACTCGACCTGTTGGCGATGGCGGAACAGTTCTTCGCTCAGCTGCGTATTCGCCTCCTCCAGGAAGGCCACCTTGATCTCGAGTTGTTCGATGCGTTCATTCATGCTGGCAATGGGATTGGCACCGTCCCACCTCGTTGGCTGATGATTTGACGAGACAAATAAAGGTTTCGATCCGAATTCGTCAGACCGGTCCTGCAAAAAACAGTAATGTATTGAGCTTCGCGCGGAGATGCCATGTCGCATGCGGTACCGCGCGACGCTGTGTGGGTATTCGAGGAGCCATCGCCGGTGGATGAACGCGTTCGCACGGAGTCGATCCTGCGCGAGAGCGAAACGCGGCATGCCTTCGTGCTCGCGCTCGATGCGGCACTGAGGCCGCTCGACGACCCCGGCGAGATCCAGGCCACTGCCAGCCGCATCCTCGGCCAGCAGCTGGGCGTCGCCCGCGTCGCCTATTTCGACGTGCGTGACGGGCACTATGTCGTCGAGCATGACTACACCCACGGCGTGCCCTCGCTTGCGGGCCGCTTCAGCGTCGGCGCCTTCGGCGCGCGGCTGGCCGATGTGGTGCGCCGCGGCCACATCGCCGTGAACGGTGACGTGGCGCATGACCTGCGCCTGTCCGCAGCCGAGCGCGCCGCGTTCGCCGCGGTGCAGGTCGCCGCCTACATCATCGTGCCGCTGATGAAGAATGGCCGCTTCGTGGTCGGCATGGCCGTCCACGCGGTGCGGCCGCGGGCCTGGACGGTGGAGGAGATCGCGCTGGTGGAGGAAACCGCCGAGCGCATCTGGTCCACGGTGCTGCGGGCGCGGGCCGAGCGGGCGCTGGCACAGTCCGAAGAGCGCTACCGCACGCTGTTCGCGCATATCGACGAAGCTTTCTGCATTGCCGAGCTGCTCTATGACGAAAACGGCCGGCCCTGCGATCGCCGGCTGCTCGAGGCCAATTCGCGCTATCACGCGCTGGTGGGGCCCCAGTTCTCGGTGGGTTCCACCGCGCGCATGCTGCTGCCGAACATCGATAATTTCTGGTTCGAGCGCTGCCACGAGGCCATCAGCACCGGCAAGTCGCTGCGCTTCGAGCACCATGTGCCGCACCTGGACTCCTGGTACAACGTCTACCTGTCGCGCGTCGGGCCGGCCGGGTCCTGCACCTATGCCGCCGTGTTCCACGAGACCACTGCCCAGCGCCGCCGCGCCGCAAACCTCGAGTTGCTTTCCGAGGTCAGCCGCGATCTGGTGGGCCTGACCGACGTGCCCGAGGCGATGCGGGCGCTGGGTGCGCGGATCTGTGCGCACCTGCATGTGGATGCCTGCGCATTCGCTGCCGCGGATGCACCATCCGGCGCGATGCTCATCGATTACGAATGGTGTGGCGACGGGGTGGCGCCCATGCACGGCCGTCATGCCACGGCCGTACTTTTCGACGAGGAGCTGCGCGCCACGCTGCAGTCCGGCCGCGAGGTGGTGCGCGCCGGCGCGCAGCACGCGGGGGCGGCCGCACAGAGTCCGCTGGCAACGCGTGCCTTTGTGTGCATTCCGGTGGCGGCAGAGGGGGCGTGGCGCTTCGCGCTGATTGTCAGCTGCACGCGGCCGCGCAACTGGCGCGATGATGAGGTCGACCTGCTGCGCGAACTCACCGAACGTGTATGGTCGCGCCTGGAGCTGGCGCGTGCCGATGAGGCGCTGCGCGAACAGAAGGAACAGCTGCGGCGAAGCAGCGAACTGCTCAACACCATCGTCGACCGCGCGCCCACCGGCTTCTATATTGTCGATGCGGATTTCCGCATCTCGCACATGAATGCCGAGTCGCAGGCGCGTGCCTTCCGCAATGTGAACCCGGCCGTCGGCCGGCGCTACGACGAGGCAATCCGCGTGGTGTGGCCGGAACAGCTGGCCAGTGAGTGCATCGAGCGGTTCCGCCACACGCTCGAGACGGGCGAACCGTATGAATGCCAGGGAATGATCTCGCCGCGCGCCGACGTCGAAATCGTCGAGTGCTATGACTGGCAGCTGCAGCGGATCATGATGCCCGATGGGCGCCCTGCCGTGGTCTGCTATTACTACGACACCACCCGCCTGCGCATGGTCGAGAACGAGCTGCGCGAGGCCGACCGGCGCAAGGACGAGTTTCTCGCCATGCTCGGCCACGAGCTGCGCAACCCGCTGGCGCCGATCCGCAACGGCCTGCATTACTTCCGCCGCCAGCGCCGGGGTGGTAATGAGACCGAGGCCATGTTCCAGATGATGGAGCGACAGTTCACGCACCTGGTGCGGCTCGTCGATGACCTGCTCGAGGTGTCGCGCATCACCCGCGGCAAGGTCGAGCTGCGCCTGGAGCAGGTCGCGCTGGCCGATGTGCTGCGCGCGGCAGTGGAGACCAGCCGGCCGCTGATCGAGGACTGCGGCCATGTGATCGAAGTCGCGATCACCGGCGAGGCGCTGCGCTTGCAGGCCGACGCCGTGCGCCTCACGCAGGTATTCGCGAACCTGCTGAACAACGCAGCCAAGTACACCCCGCGCGGTGGCCTGCTGCGGCTGGTGGCGAGTCGTCATGGCGGTGATGCGCGCGTTTGTGTCAGTGACAACGGCGTTGGAATTCCCGCGCCGATGCTGGGCGAGATCTTCGAGCTGTTCACGCAGGTCGATGGTGGCGGCAGCCGCGCGCAGGGCGGACTCGGCATCGGGCTTACGCTGGTGCGCAGCATTGTCGCGATGCATGGCGGGCGCGTCGATGCCCGCAGCGAGGGGCCCGGACGCGGCAGCGAGTTCATCGTCACGCTGCCATTGTCCCGCGACAACTGAGGCCACCACGCGGCCGCGCAGGCAGCGCCGGCGGGTCATGGCAGGCAGGTCGGCCGGTTGCATGTGCAGCTAGCGCAGCCAGGCCGCGCATCCCAGAGCGGCCGGCGACGCGGTGACCAGCAATGCGCCATGCCGGTACAATTTCGCGCCATCGCCGGCCTGTGCCAGGTTCACCGTCCACAGTGCACCGTCCGGATGGGCCCAGAGGATGCCACCACCGACTTCGGCCAGGCCATCGAGCAGATCGCCCGCATCCGCACCCGGGCGCATCACCACCAGGAATGTCGAGAGGTCATCCGGCGGCAACGCCGCGCCATAGCCACCGGCCAGCGTCGAGACGGCCAGCAGCAGACTGGCGGTCAGCGCGCCACGACTCCCGGGCGGCGGACGCGGGCGCCGGCGACGCAGCGCGAGACCCGCGGCGATCATCCCCACGCCGAAGATGAAGAACCACAGCAGGTCCCACAGCAGCGGGTTCGGTGAATCCATGCGGATGCGGTGGATGCCGAGCAGCCAGTGCGACACGAATGCGTCGAGTACATGCCAGATGCCGAAGCCGATCATGGCATTGCCGAACAGGAAGCCGGCACCCGGCAGCACCGGCGTGCGGCGCGCCGTCCACAGCAGCCACAGGCCGGCCAGCGCGATCACGTACATCAGCAGGTGGAACAGGCCATCGGCGAACACCTGCACGCGCAGTTCCTGGACCGCATCGGATTGCACGCCGCTGAGCAGGTGATGCCACTGCAGCACCTGGTGCAACAGGATGCCGTCGAAGAAGCCACCGAGCGAGAAGCCCAGCAGCTGCGCCGCAAGGAAGTAGCGTCGATCCGGGCACGCCGCAGCCTGGGTGCCTTGCGATGTGTGGCTCTGCATGTTGCTCTCCTGCGAAACGCCCGCAGGATAACGCGCACGGCCGCAGGCGCGACGCAAGCGCGCCCGCCGAGGCATGTCGGCGCGGTCCTACGACTTGAAGCGTGGCCAGACCTCAGGCTGCGAATGCGGCGCTACTTATCCTTGCATGAACGTGAATTGGGAGGTGGATCAATGGCGCAATCCGTCGCGCGCAGCGAGGTCGAAATCCTCAACGAGCTGCTCATGCTGACCATCGACAGCATTGCCGGGTATCGCGAGGCCGCGGCCGAGACCGGCAATCGCGCATTGCAGCGCTGCTTCCTGCGACGGGCCAACGACCGGCAGCATATTGCTGATCGCCTCACGGAAGTCATCGAGGCCCTCGGGGCTGAGCCGGCCGATGGCGGCACACGCCTCGGCGCGGCACATCGGGTATTCCTGAACCTGCGTGAACTGCTGTCTTCCGGCGATGCCGCGGCGATGCATGAGGTGGCCCGCGGCGAGAGTTTCCTGCGCAGTCGCTACGAGCGCGCGCTGCGCAGTGGCGTGCTGTCGTCGCTGGCGCGCGATGCGGTGCGTGCGGCCTATGGTTCGGTCTGGTCGGGAGTGCGCGCGGTGCAGGGCCTCGACCGGGGCCTGCGCGCGCGTCCGCACGCGATGTAAGGTGACCGCTTCGATGGATGCCAGCCGGTTGGTCGCGCCGGCCCGTGCGCGGCGCCGTCGCAGCGTCCGACCGCCGGTGGCGCCGCAGCGCCCCGGTCGATCCCGTTTTCTCGAGCCGGGCAGTCCTGCGCCACTGGGCGCAACCTGGGATGGACGCGGCGTCAACTTCGCGCTGTTCTCCGCCCATGCCACGCATGTGGAACTGTGCCTGTTCGACGCCCGCGGCGAGCGCGAGATCGAGCGCATCGAGCTGCGCGAACGCACCGATGAGGTCTGGCACGGCTACCTCCCCGAGGGACGTCCCGGCCTCCTGTACGGCTATCGCGTCTATGGGCCGTATGAACCGCGCCACGGGCTGCGGTTCAATGCCAACAAGCTGCTGCTCGATCCTTATGCCCGCAAGCTGGTCGGCCCGCT
This sequence comes from uncultured Steroidobacteraceae bacterium, assembly GCA_964417875.1. GTDB lineage: Bacteria > Pseudomonadota > Gammaproteobacteria > Steroidobacterales > Steroidobacteraceae > ZC4RG30. The sequence continues at coordinate 67,034 of CAYQJU010000002.1, read as the reverse complement.
GCTGTGGGGACCGGAGATCTTCGGCTATACGCTGGGTCACCGGCATGGCGATCTCTCGTTCGACGCGCGCGACAGCGCGCCTTTCGTGCCGCGCTGCGCCGTCGTCGATCCGCTGGTTGCGCCAGATGCAATGGCGGCCGGGCCGCGCACGCCGTGGGAACGCACGGTCATCTATGAACTGCATGTGCGCGGCTACACGCGCCTGCATCCGGCGGTGCCGGCATCCGCGCAGGGCACCTTTGCCGGGCTCGCCAGCGACGAGGTGATCGCGTCCCTGCAGCGCCTGGGGGTCACCGCCGTCGAACTGCTGCCGGTGCATGCCTTCGTCGATGACGGCTATCTGGTCGACCGCGGGCTGCGCAACTACTGGGGATACAACACCATCGCCTTCTTCGCGCCGACGCCGCGCTATCTCTCCACCGGCGCGATCGGCGAGTTCCGCGCGATGGTGCGGCGGTTCCACGAGGCCGGCATCGAGGTCATCCTCGATGTGGTCTACAACCATACGGCGGAGGGCAATGAGCTGGGCCCGACGCTGTCGTTCAAGGGCATCGACAATCCATCCTATTACCGCCTGCAGAAGAACCCGCGCTACTACATCAATGACACCGGCACCGGCAATGTGCTGGATGCGGCCAACCCGCGCGTGCTGCAGCTGATTGCCGACAGCCTGCGTTACTGGGTCACTGAAATGGGCGTGGATGGCTTCCGGTTCGATCTTGCGACCATCCTGGCGCGCCGGCCCGACGGCTTCACGGAACGCTCCGGCTTCCTCGACATCTGCCGCCAGGATCCGGTGCTGTCGCGCGTGAAGCTGATCGCCGAGCCCTGGGATGTGGGCCCGGGTGGTTACCAGGTGGGCAACTTTCCACCGGGCTGGGCGGAGTGGAACGACCGCTTCCGCGACACGGTGCGCTCCTTCTGGCGCGGCGACTTCGGGCAGCGCGGTCACCTGGCCTCACGCCTGTGCGCGACACCGGAGCTGTTCAACCGGCGCAGTCGCCGCCCCTGGGCCTGCGTGAATTTCATCTGCGCGCACGACGGCTTCACGCTGCATGACCTGGTTTCCTACAACGACAAGCACAACGAGGACAACGGCGAGGACAACCGCGACGGCACCGACGACAACTATTCATGGAACCACGGCGTCGAAGGCCCGACGGATGACGCATCGATCATCGCGCTGCGCGAGAAGCAGAAGCGCAACCTGATTGCCACATTGCTGCTGGCCCAGGGCACGCCGATGCTGCTGGCCGGCGATGAGGTCGGCCATTCCCAGCGCGGCAACAACAATGCCTATGCGCAGGACAACGAGATCAGCTGGATCGACTGGTCGAAGATCGGCGAGGACGGTGCCCGGCTGCGGCAGTTCACCCAGCGCATGATCGCAATGCGCCAGCGTTATGCCCCCATCGGCCAGTCGCGCTTCCTCGGCACGGTGCGCAACGAGCAGCTGGGAATCCGTGATGTCACCTGGTTCAATGCCGATGGCAGCGAACTGACTACCGCCGACTGGGAAGATCCCGGGCATCGCTGCCTGGGTGTGCTGCTGGATGCGCGCGCCGCGCCCGGTGCCGCCACTCCGGCCACGCTGATGCTGCTGCTCAATGCGCATGACGGGGATCTGGACTTCACCTTGCCTGGCCTGCCGGGAACCTGGCGCCTGCTGGTCGACACGCACGACCCGGACGCCACGCCCAGCGAGCACGCGAGCGGCGCGGCATATCGCCTGCAGGCGCGCACGCTGGCATTGCTGAAACTCGAGCCGGAACCCAAGGCCGGGCAACCCGCGGTGGTCTAGGTGGTGCTGGCCACATATCGCGTCCAGCTGCACGCGGGGTTCGCCTTCGCTGACCTGCAGCAGTCGCTGGCCTACCTGCACCGGCTCGGCATCACCCACCTGTACCTGTCGCCGATCTTCCGCAGCCGGCCCGGCAGCCCCCACGGCTATGACGTCATCGACCATGGACAGATCGATCCGGAGCTGGGCGGCCGCGAGGGCTTCGAGTCGCTGGTTGCGGCCTGCCGCGAACGGGGCATGGGCGTGGTGCTGGACATCGTCCCCAATCACATGGCGGTGCTGGGCGTCGAGAATGCATTGTGGGTCGATGTGCTCGAGAACGGCCCGGCATCACAGTGCGCACGCTACTTCGACATCGACTGGTCGCCGGTGCGCCAGACCATGCGCAACCGCCTGCTGGTGCCCATCCTCGGCGCACCGCTGGGCGAGGTGGTGGAGCGCGGCGAGATCCGCATCGTGTTCCGTCCCGCGACCGGCACTTTCCATGTCAGCTACTTTGATCACTGGCTGCCGGTCGAGCCGCGCAGCTATCCGCTGATCCTGCGCGCCGGGGAAGTCGCCGGTGGATTCGCGCTGCAGCTGGGTGAGGATGCGGCGCTTGAAGTGTCCAGCCTGCTCGATGCCTTCTCGGCACTGCCGCCGCCGGTGGCGGCGTCCGCGGAGGTGCTGCAGGTGCGCGAGCGGGATCGACAGGTGAACCAGCGGCGGCTGGCACGGCTGTGTGCGCGCGAACCTTCGGTGATGGCGCTGATCGAGGCGGCGCTGGCGCGCATCAATCCCCCATCGCCCGATCCGGACCTGCTGGAGCAGCTGCTGCAGGCGCAGCCCTATCGGTTGGCCTTCTGGCGCGTGTCGGGCGAGGAGATCAACTACCGCCGCTTCTTCGACGTGAACGAGCTGGCCGCCGTGCGCATGGAAGACCCGGTGGTGTTCAATGCCACGCATGGCCTGCTGCGCGAGCTGTGGCATGCGCGGCTGATCGAAGGCGTGCGCGTGGACCATGCGGATGGTCTCTATGATCCGGCCGAGTACTTCCGCCGGCTGCGCGATGTGCTCACTCCGGAGTCAGACCAGCAGCGGCCGTGGATGCTGGTGGAGAAGATCCTTGGTGTCGGCGAGAAGCTGCGCACCGACTGGAGCGTGGATGGCACCACCGGCTACGAGTTCGGCGCGCTGGTCACCGGCTGGCTGGCCAGCCCCGCCGGCATCGACGAGCTGGACCGCACCTGGCGGCGCCATGTCGGCGGCGCGATGCCCTACAGCGAGATCGTCTACCTGAGCAAGAAGCAGGTGATGCAGACCTCGCTGGCGGCGGAGATCAGCGGCCTTGCGGCGCGGCTGGACCGCCTGGCGCAGATGCATCGCAATACCACCGACTTCACGCTGTTCGACCTGCGCGCAGCCATCGTCGAGATGATTGCCTGCTTCCCCGTGTACCGGACGTATATCGCACCGGACCACATGACCGGCGAGGATGCGCAGAACGTGCACCGTGCCATCGGCGCCGCATTCAGTCGCAAGTACAGCGCGCATCGCGCGCTGGAATTCCTCGAGCGGGTGCTGCTGGGTGAGCTGGAGGGCGACCAGCAGCGCATTGCCGCCGCCATGGAGTTCACGCAGAAGTTCCAGCAGGTCACCTCGCCGGTGATGGCCAAGGGCGTGGAGGACACCGCGTTCTACCGCTTTGCGCGCTTCCTGGCGATGAACGAGGTGGGCGCCGATCCCGACGCGCATGGCGTCTCCACCGAACTGCTGCACCGGGCGAATGACGAGCGCGCACGCGAGTGGCCGCGCACCATGCTGTCCACTTCCACGCACGACAGCAAGCGCAGCGAGGATGCGCGCTGGCGGCTGTGCGCCTTGAGCGAGATGCCACAGGAGTGGGCCATTTGCCTGGGACGCTGGCGCCGGCTCAAGCTGCACCGGCGCCCGCCGGGTGCGCCGGGTGCCGTGCAGGAGTACATCCTGCTGCAGTCGCTGCTTGGCATCTGGCCGGCCGATGCCGCGGCGGCAGACGTGGAGTCGCTGCGCAGCCGGCTGTGTGACTACGCCATCAAGGCGGCGCGCGAGGCCAAGCAGGATACCTCCTGGCTCGATCCGGACGAGGAGGCCGAGGCGACGCTGCACGACATGGTCGTGCAGATGCTGCCCGAACAGGGCGCGGCCGGCTTCGACCGCTACTTCCGCGCGGTGATCGACCCGGTGGCCTTCTTCGGCATGCTGAACAGCCTTGCCGCCGTGACGCTGAAACTCACCGCGCCCGGCGTGCCGGATCTCTACCAGGGCACCGAACTGCCGGCGCTGGCGCTGGTGGACCCGGACAACCGGCGCGCGGTGGACTTCGCGAAGCATCAGGCCACGCTGGATGAAATCGGGCAGCTGATCGAAGCGCAGTCGCTGGACGCGGTGGCCGCCATGCTGCGCGACAGCTGGCAGGATGGCCGGCTGAAGCTGCTGGTCACCAGTCGCCTGCTGGCGCTGCGCCATTCGCATGCGGCCGCGTTCGCTGGCGACTATCTGGCGCTGGCCACGCAGGGAACATTCAGCGATCACCTGTGTGCCTATGCGCGCATCGCCGATGCCGGCGTTGTGATCACGGTGGTGTCGCGCTGGGCCGCCACGATGACGGGCGGTGCGATGCGGGCGCCGCTGGGCGAGGAGGCCTGGCAGGACACCGCCGTCCTCGTGCCGCCGAAGATCGCGCCGGGCCGCTATGTGGATATGCTGACCGGGCGCATGCACCAGGTCGCGGCGGAAGCAGACGGCACGCTGCTGGCGGCCGGGGAATTGTTTGCCACGCTGCCATGCTGCGTGCTGGCGCCCATGCAGGACGCCCGCTGATGCTCGGGGCCACCCTGCAGGGATCGCGCTGCCAGTTCAGGGTCTGGGCACCGCTAGCCCGCGAGGTGCTGGTGGAGCTGGAAGGATCACCGGTGCGCCGCCTGCCCCTGGTGGCGGTGGAAGATGGCTACCATGCGGCCGAAGTCGAAGGCCTGCAGGCCGGCCAGCTCTATCGCTACATCGTCGATGGCGAGCGACTGCCGGATCCCTGCAGCCGCTTCCAGCCGCAGGGGCCGCATGGTCCATCGATGATCGTCGATCGCACGGCCTGGCGCTGGCGTGATGCGGCGTGGCGCGGCATCGAGCTGGCGGGCCTGGTGCTGTATGAGCTGCATGTCGGCACGTTCACGCCCGAAGGCACGCTGGAAGCCGCGGCCGGCAAGCTGCGCCACCTGCGCGAGCTGGGCATCACGGCGGTGGAGGTGATGCCGCTGGCCGAATGGCCGGGACGCTTCAACTGGGGCTATGACGGCGTCGACTGGTTCGCGCCGTCGCACAACTACGGCCCCTACGATGCCTTCAAGGCCTTCGTCGATGCCGCCCATGCCGAAGGACTGGGCGTCATCCTCGACGTGGTCTACAACCACTTCGGTCCGGACGGCAACTTCCTGCGCAGCTTCAGTCCGCACTACTTCAGTTCGCAGGCCACCGAGTGGGGCGATGCCATCAACTTCGACGGCGAGCACAGTGCCGCGGTGCGCAAGCTGGTCATCGCCAATGCCAGCGAATGGGTGCGCGAGTTCCACCTGGACGGACTGCGCCTGGATGCCACGCAGGCCATCTTCGATCGCAGCGAGCGGCACCTGCTGGCCGAACTCACCGCCGCGGTGCATGTGGCCGCCGATGGCCGGCGCGTGGTGGTGATCGCCGAGAACGAACCGGAATGCGCCACGCAGCTGCTGGCGGTGGAGGAGGGCGGGCACGGCATCGATGCGATGTGGAATGATGATTTCCACCACAGCGCCATCGTCGCGGCCACCGGCCGCCGCGAGGCCTACTACCACGATTACCTGGGCACCGCGCAGGAACTGGTGTCCGCCTCGCTGCGCGGCTTCCTGTTCCAGGGACAGTACTACCGCTGGCAGAAAAAGGGCCGCGGCGAACCGCTGCGCGGACCTGTGAACCAGTGCGTGGCTTACCTTGAGAATCATGACCAGGTGGCCAACAGCGTGACCGGCACGCGCCTGCATGCGCGTTGCAGTCCGGGCGTGCACCGCGCGCTGACCGCGGCGCTGCTGCTGGGACCGCAGACGCCGCTGCTGTTCATGGGCCAGGAATTCTCCGCCTCGGCGCCATTCCTGTTCTTCGCCGACCACAACAGCGAGTTGCGCGGACTGGTGCGCGAGGGCCGGCGCGAGTTCCTGTCGCAGTTTCCCGGCGCGGCCTCCGATGATGGCCGTGAACGCATGGCCGACCCTGGCGACGAGGCCACATTCCGGCGCTGCAAGCTCGACTGGAGCGAGTGCACGCCCGACAACCCGGCATTGAAGCTGCACCGTGACCTGCTGGCGCTGCGGCGCGAGGATCCGGTGCTGCGCGGGCAGGGTCGCCGCGGCTTCGATGGCGCGACGCTGTCGCCCCAGACCTTCGTGCTGCGCTGGTTCGACGATGCCGAGGGCGACCGCTTGCTGCTGGTCAACCTGGGCATGGACATCCGCGACCAGCCACTGCCCGAACCCCTGCTGGCACCGCCGCGGCGACGACGCTGGGCGCTGCGCTGGTCCAGCGACCACACCGCCTATGGCCGCGAGGGCACGGTCGATCCGCAGCCGGACACCGGCTGGCTGATTCCCGGCCAGTCGGCAATGCTGCTCGTGGCGATGCCGCGTGAGGATGACGCATGACCGTGCTGCAGATCCCGCTGCCGGCAGAGCGGGACGCCGAAGGCTGGCGCAACCGCGAGTGGATCATCACCAATGGTCTGGGCGGCTATGCCTCGGGCACGCTGGCCGGTGTCTGCACGCGCCGCTACCACGGCATGTTCGTGCCCAACCTGCCCGAGCCGCGCGGCCGCCATGTGCTGGTATCGCGCCTCGACGAGGAGATCATCTGCGGCACGCAGCGCTTCCGCCTGGGTGACTCGGACCGCATCGGCCAGCCGCTGGGCCGGGCCAACGCATCGCTGCTGCGCGACTTCCAGCTCGACGGCAACATCGCCCGCTGGACCTTCCAGTGCGGCGAGGTGACGCTGCAGCGCTGCCTGGTGATGCCGCACCAGCGCAACACCACGCTGCTGCGCTACCAGATCATTGGCGGGCCCGCCGCGCTGGTGCGCATCCGCCCGTTCATGCCGTTCCGTCGCCAGGACGCGCCGCTGCGCGAGCCCGACTACGGACATTTCGATGTGACGCCCGATGCGCAGGGCCGCTGGCGCGTGCAGCTGCAGCGGTGCCCGTTGTGGATGGCGATGCAGCTGCAGCCGGACGGGCTGCCATTCATCGTCGATCCGGTCGAGGAACCGGAGGCCGGGCTGTGGCGCGAACAGCTGCGCGGCTACCCGAGCCACGAGGCCGCCGCCAGTCCCGGCTATTTCGAGTGGCAGGCACGACCCGGCACGCCTGCCGTGCTGGTGATGACCACCGAGGATGCGCCGGAACCGCCCGATGCGGGTGATCCCTTCGACGCCGAGCGCCAGCGCATTGCCCGGCTGGTGGACTGCGCCGGCGCTGCCGATGACCCCTTTCTGGCGCGCCTCACCGTGGCCGCGGACCAGTTCCTGATCCTGCCCGAGAGCCGGGTCGATGAGACCACCGGGGCCACGCAGCACGGTCATCCACTGCGCACCGTGGTCGCCGGATACCACTGGTTCCTCGACTGGGGCCGCGACACGATGATCTCGCTGGACGGACTGATGCTGGCCACCGGCCGGCACAGCGAGGCCCGCGCCACGCTTCTGACCTTTGCCCACTATGTGCGCGATGGGCTGCTGCCGAACCTGTTCCCGGAAGGCTCGCGCGAGGGCTGGTATCACACCGTCGATGCCACGCTGTGGTATTTCCAAGCCATCCATCGCTATGTCACGGTCACCGGGGATCGCAGCGTGTTCGATGAACTGCTGCCGGTGCTGCGGCAGGTGATGCAATGCCATTTCGCGGGCACGCGCTTCGGCATCGGTGTCGATAGGGCCGACGGCATGCTCTGCGCCAGCACGCCCGACCATGCGCTGACATGGATGGATGCGCACATGGGCGACTGGATCGTGACGCCCCGCCGCGGCAAGCCGGTGGAGATCCAGGCGCTCTGGTACAACGCGCTGTGCCTGATGGCCGGCTGGGATCCGGGCGATGCGGCGCGCTACCAGCAGTGCGCGCGGCAGGTGCGCCTGGCGTTCAACGCGCGCTTCTGGAATCAGCAGCGCGGCTGCCTGTATGACCTCATCGATGGCGAGGACCAGCCTGCAAGCGATGCCCGCATCCGCCCCAACCAGCTGTTCGCGATCGGGCTGGAACATCCGGTTCTCGAGGCATCGCGCTGGCCCGCGGTGCTCGAGGTGGTGGGACGGGAACTGCTGACGCCGGTGGGCCTGCGCACCCTCGAGCAGGGCGACCCGGCCTATTCACGCACCTATCAGGGCAATCTTGCGGCCCGCGATTCGGCCTATCACCAGGGCACGGTCTGGCCCTGGCTGCTGGGGGCCTTCGTCGACGCCTGGCTGAAGACGCATGATGACCGGGCCGGCGCGCGCGCCATGCTGGCGGCGTTTCCGGCCCACCTGCAGGTGGCAGGCCTCGGCACGATCAGCGAGGTGTTCGACGGCGAACCACCGCACACCGCACATGGCTGCATTGCGCAGGCCTGGAGCGTGGCCGAGGTGCTGCGCTGCTGGAAGCGTACCGCCTGATCAGATCGCCGAACGCCGCGAGCTGGTGCGTCCCTTGCCGCCGCGCGGACGCGTGGTGCCGGCCGCCGTCGCGGCGCCTGCGCCGTCGGTCTGGAAGGGCCGGGCCGGTTCGGCCGGGCGGCTGGCGGCGGAGGATCCCTCCAGGCGCGCGGAAGTCTGCGAAGTCCTGGCCGGCGCCGAGAGCACTTCATTGCCGCCTGACGATGCCGGGGACTCGAGCATCCGGACGGCGCGCTCCCAGTCCACTTCCGGCGAGCCATCCGGACAACCGCGCTCCTGCCAGAGCTGGTAGGCCAGTTGCGCGATGCGGTCCTGGGACACTGCTTGCATGGGGATTCTCCCTCGAGGATGGCGGATGGGCAGTGACAATGCGCGGCTGTCCTGCGGCAGGCCATCGGTGGCAGTTCTGCATGCGCAGTCGGCGCACTCCTACGCGAGGAGGAACCATCGGCCCGGTGGGACGGGCCGGCCGGTTGCGGCATCGTGGCGGGTTGCCACGCCAACGGTTTGCCTCTCAGCCTGGCGGCAGCGCGTTGCGCTCCAGGAACTTCCACGCACCATCGATGCGCACCAGCACATCTTCATAGCGGCCGGCCACCTCGGCCACCGGCTTGCTGCCCTCCATGCGATAGAACACGAACATCGACTTCGCCGTGGCGCGATCGCCCTGCACATCGATGATGAAGTTCGACATCACATGGAAGTTGCTGCCCCTGGGAATGTCGGTGGCGCCGGCAAAGATGCGTTCCATCTCGCTCTGGATCTGCCGGGGCCCGGTGAAGGTTCCCATTGCGCCCTTCCAGGCACCCTGCGGGGCGAACAATGCGGCATAGGCTGCGAAGTCGCGCGCATCGAGCGTGCGGCCGTATTCCAGCAGCAGCCGCCCGATGGCGGCCTCGTCCTCGAGTTGGCGCAGGCGCGCCTCGGTGCTGTCCGGCTGCGCTGCGAAGGCCAGCGGCGCGCAGACACCTGACAGGACAATCAATCCGCACAGCAACCTGGGCAACATGGGGTGCTCCCTGCATTGGCAATCCTGCGCCAGGATCATACGATCGGTGCCCATGAACCGCATCCTCCGAATCCATTGGCTGCTGGCGCTGGTGCTGGGCGCGGCGTCCTTCCAGGTCCCGGCGCAGCAGGGTGATGCCACCGATGCCGCGCCGGAACGCTCCTTTGCCACCACCACCGTGATCCTCACTACGGCGCTGGGCGACATCCACATCGCGCTCGAAACCGAACGCGCGCCGGTCACTGCGGCGAACTTCCTGCGCTATGTGGATGCGAAGCGCCTCGATGGCATGAGCTTCTACCGCGCGCACAAGGTCAGCGAGGATGGCGCCTATGCCATCGTGCAGGGCGGGCTGCAGGGTGATCCGAAGAAGATCTACAAGGCCATCGAGCATGAGTCGCCGTTGCAGACCGGGCTGTCGCATGTGGATGGCGCCATCTCGATGGCGCGCGAGAAGCCCGGCACAGCCACGGCGGACTTCTTCATCGTGGTGGGCGACCTGGTGTCGATGGATGGCCAGCCCGATGGCGATCCAGGCTACGCCGTGTTCGGACGCGTGGTGCAGGGCATGGACGTGGTGCGCGCGATGCTCGAACTGCCGCGTAGCGCCGAGGCACGCAATCCGGTGATGCAGGGGCAGATGATGGCCGAACCGGTGAAGGTCACCACCGCACGCCGCGCACCGGTCGCACCCTGACCGGTCGATCCCACGTTGCCCCGGGCCGGCGACGGCCGGGGTACACTCTCGCGCATGTCCAGAGTCCTCATCACCGCCGGTGCCGGTGGCATCGGCCTTGCGCTTGCGCGCGCCTTCCATGCGAATGGCGCGCGTGTGTACGTGTGCGACATCGACGAAGCTGCGCTCGCGCGCGCCGCCAGTGAACTTCGCGGCCTCATCACGCACCGCTGTGATGTCGGCGACCGGGCCGCGGTGGCGGCGATGGTGGCCGATGCCGCCTCGCGCCTCGGCGGGCTCGACGTGCTGGTCAACAACGCCGGCATCGGCGGGCCGACGCGGCCCGTGCATGAACTGGATCCGGCCGACTGGGATGCGGTGCTGCGGGTCAATCTCACCGGTTCCTTCGATGTGGCGCGGCTCGCCATTCCGCACCTGATTGCCGCCGGTGGCGGCACCATCCTCAACATGTCTTCGGCGGCCGGCCGCTTCGGCTATGCCAATCGCGCCGCCTATTCCTCCACCAAGTGGGCACTGGTGGGTTTCACCAAGACGCTGGCACTGGAGCTGGGGCAGTACGGCATCCGCGCCAACGCCATTGCGCCGGGCGCGGTGGCGGGCGAGCGTGCCGAGCGCGTGTTCGCCGGCCGCGCGCAGCTTTCCGGGCGCTCGATCGACGAGGAGAAGCTGCTGGGACTGACCAACCAGTCGCTCAAGCAGCTGGTGGATCCGGCCGACATCGCGCAGCTGGCGGTGTTCCTCGCCTCCGATGCCGGCAAGTCGATTTCCGGCCAGCTGATTCCCATCGACGGAGACATGCAGCGGGCCTGATCGCCCGGAGGAGTTGCCATGCAGATGCTGCTGCTGGTCATCGGTGTCGTGATGTTCTTCGGCATGCATTCCTTCGCCATTGCGGCGCCGGGGCTGCGCGATGCCTGGGCGGCCTCGTGGGGCACGAATGCCTGGCGGGCCGTCTATTCACTGGTGTCGCTGGCCGGGCTGGTGCTGATCATCATCGGCTATGCGCAGGCCCGCCGCGCGCCGGTGCCGCTGTATTTCCCGCCGACCGGAATGCGGCATGCCGCATTCCTGCTGATGCTGCCGGTGTTCCCGCTGATCCTGGCCGCCTATCTGCCCGGGCGCATCAAGGCGAAGCTGAAGCACCCGATGCTGGTGGCGGTGAAGGCCTGGGCGCTGGCGCACCTGCTGGCCAACGGCATGCTGGCCGATGTGCTGCTGTTCGGCGGCTTCCTGGTGTGGGCCGTGGTGGCGCGCATATCGCTCGGCCGCCGGCCGCCGCGCCCGATGATGCTGCCGCTGCCGGCACCGGCGCTGCGCAACGACGTGATCGCGGTGGTGGCGGGCATCGGCCTGTATGTGGCCATGCTGCTGTGGCTGCATCGCGCGCTGATCGGGGTCCCGCTGATCTGACGCGTGCCCACCGGTCCCTCCCGTCGCTGGATCACGCCGGCCGCGCTGCTGCAGATCGGCCTTCTGGTCCTGCTGTGGATGGCCGGCGACCTGCTGGTGCGCGCTACCGGCCTGCCATTCCCCGGCAGCATCGCCGGCTTCGCGCTGCTGTGGCTGCTGCTGGCCAGCCGCGCCCTGCCTGAGCGCTGCATCGCCCCCGGGGCGGACTGGCTGCTGGCGCGCATGCTGGTGCTGTTCGTGCCGGCGGTGCTGGCCATCCTCGAGCATCCGCAGTTGCTCGGCTGGACCGGCATCAAGGTGCTGGTGGTGATCATCGCCGGCAGCGCCATCGTGATGGCCGTGACGGCGCGCGCAGTGTGCCTGGCCATTGCCATGACGGGGCGCCGTGACCGCGATTGATCCGGCCGCAATGCTGCGCGCCATCGCCTGGTCGCTGGCCACGCTGCTGGTGTTCGGCGCCGCGCGCCGCGTGCACCGGCAGTGGCCACATCCGCTGCTGGCGCCGATCCTGGTCACGCCGCTGGTGGTGGGGCTGGCCATTCTCGCCACGCGCACCGCCTATGCCGATTACTTCGCCGGCACGCGCTGGCTGGTCTGGCTGCTGGGTCCGGCCATCGTCGCCTTTGCCGTACCGGTCTGGCAGCAGCGCGCGCTGGTGCGCGCGCACTGGCCGGTGCTGGTGGCGGGCATGCTGGCCGGCAGCATCGCTGCCATCGCCTCGGGCTGGATGCTGGCGCTGCTGCTGGGTCTCGATGACGCGCTGCTGCGCTCGCTGCTGCCGCGCTCGATCAGCACGCCGTTTGCGATGGAGGTGGCGCGCGACATCGGCGGCATTCCCGGCCTCACCGCGGTGTTCGTCATCATCACCGGACTCATCGGCGCGCTGGCCGGCGAGCTGATGCTGGCGCGCATCGGCGCACGCACGGCGCTGGCGCGCGGCGCGGCCTATGGCGTGGCCGCGCATGCCATCGGCACGGCGCGGGCATTGCAGGAGGATGAGCGCGAAGGCGCCATCGCCGGTCTGAGCATGGTGCTGACAGGCGTGCTGAATGTGCTGGCCGCGCCGCTGCTGGCGATGCTGCTGTGCTGAGCGGTCCGCAGGCTCAGTCGAAGGCGAATCCAGAGATCCAGGTGCCCAGCACCTGCTCGTTGTAGATGCGCCGACCGGGCTGTGACGAGGCACCCGCCGCCACCATCATCGGCAGCAGGTGCTCGTGGCGGGGATGCGCGATGCGCGCCGCCGGGGCTTCATGCCAGCGCGCCAGTTGCGCGGCCCGTTCCTCCGCCGGCGCGCAGGCCGCCGCCGTCAGCCAGGCATCGAATTGCGCGGAGGGCTCCGCGAGCCGCGGATCCCCCAGCGCCCGCAGGTTATGGAAACTCATGCCCGCGCCCATTACCAGCACGCCGTCTTCGCGCAAGGGTGCCAGCGCACGGCCCACGGCGAGGTGGGTGGCGGCATCGAGACCCGCATCCAGCGACAGTTCCACCACCGGGATGTCGGCCTCGGGAAACACCACCTTCAGCGGCACGAACACGCCATGGTCGAGGCCCCGCCCGGGATCGAGCGCGGCGGGGAAGCCGGCCGCCTGCAGCAACTGCCGGGCGCGGGCAGCCAGCGCCGGATTGCCCGGCGCGTCATAGCGCAGCGCATAGGTGTGCGCGGGAAATCCGTAGTAATCGAAGATCAGTGGCGGCTGCTTCGCCGCGGTCAGTGCCAGGCCGCGGGTCTCCCAGTGTCCGGACACGATCAGGATCGAGCGCGGCCGTTCGGGCAGCGAAGCCGGCAGCTCGCGCAGGAAGCGGGCCATGCCGGTCCACAACCCCTGCGGATCTTCCATGAAAAAGCAGGGACCACCACCGTGTGGGACATACAGCGAGGGCAACATGATGCGATGATGCCAGAGGCGCAAACACTGCCCGGGACACATTTTGACAGCCCCCGGGGGTGCGCCTACGCTTGATCGATTGGCACCAAACCGACAAAGAACGGGGGATGAACATGGGGCATCTGAAAATCGCGATTCGCCGCGCGGGGGTCGCCGTGGCTGCGCTGCTGGTCGGCGCCGCTGCCGTGGCGGCCGGCGCGCCACCTGATTTCACTGGCGTGTGGACCACGGCCGGCCGGTCGACTGGCGGCAACAGTGCGCCGGCAGCGGGGCCCTTGCCCCTCACGCCCTATGCGCGCGCGCGCGTCGACGCCTACAACAAGCTCACCGGTGGCACCGACGATTCGCCCGGCCGCTGGTGTGTGGGCACGGGCATGCCCGGTTCCATGCTGGGCTCGGGCGCCTATCCGATGGAGATCATCCAGCGCCCCGAGCAGATCACCATCATCTATGAGGCCCACACTGAAGTGCGCCGCATCTACTTCGGCGACCGCAACGCGGCCCCCGAAGACCGCATCCCGGGCCGCAATGGCTACTCGTCGGGTCGCTGGGAGGGCAACGTGCTGGTGGTCGAGACCGACAATCTGGTGGACCAGGTCGACCAGCGCACGCCGCATTCCGACGAGGCGAAGATCGTCGAGCGCTACCAGTTCGACGGCGTCGACGACCAGGGCCGCCGCATCTTGAAGGCCGAGATGACCATGACCGACCCGAAGTTCTACACCGCGCCGGTGGTGCAGACCAAGCGCTGGGCCGAGGTGCCCAATGGCCGGCTGCTTCCCTATGAGTGCCCCGAGGAGATGTGGCTCGACCGCATCGCCGAGCGCGCGAAGGAAGCCGGCGTTCCCGACCCGTTCAATCCCTGATCTGGCATCCCGAGGATCAATTCAATGAAGCAGATTTTCCGCACCCTGACCCTGGTTGCCGCGGCGCTGGCCGCCGGCACGGCGATCGCGCACCACTCCGCGGTGCAGTTCGATTTCAGCCGCCAGGTGTCCTATACCGGCATCGTCAAGGACTTCGCCGCCATCAACCCGCACATGCGCCTGGTCGTCGAGCTCAACGACGAGAAGGGCAAGCGCGAAGTGCGTTTCGAGGGCCATAGCACCAACAACATGTACCGCGGCGGCTATCGCAAGGGCATGGTGAAGGTGGGCGAAGAGATCACCGTCAACGCCGCGCCGTTCCGTGACGGCACCGAGGGCGGCTATGTGGTTTCCGCAGAGACGAAGGAAGGATTCTTCGGCCTGCGTTCATCGCGCAACCAGGACCAGCGCGCCGTCGGCGAGGAAACCCGCCGCCAGGCAGAGGGTCGCTGAGGCGCAGTTTTCTCAACGGAGGCAAGTTCAAGCAATGGCCAGGATCATCGGTGGGATCGCCACCTCGCACACACCCACCATCGGTTTCGCGCTCGACGCGAAGAAGCATGAGGATCCGGTCTGGAAGCCGATCTTCGAGGGCTACAAGCCCGTCCAGGACTGGCTCGCGAAGAACAAGCCCGACGTCCTGCTCTACATCTTCAACGACCACATCACCTCGTTCTTCCTCGACCATTACTCGCACTTCGCGCTGGGCGTCGGCGAGGAATACCGGCCGGCGGACGAGGGCGGCGGGCCGCGCAAGCTGCCGCCGTTCCAGGGCGACCCGAAGCTGGCCGCGCACATCGCGGCGGGCCTGGTGGCCGACGAGTTCGACCTGTCGTACTTCCAGGGCAAGGACCTGGACCACGGCGTGTTCTCGCCGCTGTCGCTGCTGCTGCCGCACGACCAGGGCTGGCCCTGCCGCATCGTGCCGTTCCAGTGCGGCGTGCTGAACCCGCCGGTGCCCACGCCGCTGCGCTTCTGGAAGATCGGCAAGGCGTTGCGCAAGGCCATCCTGTCCTATCCGGAAGACATCACCGTTGCCATCGTCGGCACCGGTGGCCTGTCGCACCAGGTGCATGGCGAGCGCTGCGGCTTCAACAACACGCCCTGGGACATGGAGTTCCTCGAGCGGCTGGAGAAGGATCCGGAGAGCCTGACGAAGATCACCGTGGCCGAGTACGCCACGCTGGGTGGCATGGAAGGCGCCGAGGTGGTGATGTGGCTGATGATGCGCGCCGCATTGTCGGCCGAGGTGAAGAAGACGCACCAGACCTACTACCTGCCGTCGATGACGCCGATCGCCAGCATCATCTTCGAGAACGTGTCGGATGATCCGATCGACGAGCCCGTGGAGCAGTATCGCAAGCGCATGACCGAGCAGTACGAGGGCCTCGAGAAGCTCGAGGGCACCTATCCGTACACCATCGAGCGCAGCGTCAAGGCCTTCCGCCTGAACCGCTTCCTGCACGAGCTGATCCAGCCGGAGTTCCGCAAGCAGTTCCTGGCCGACCCGGAGCCGCTGTTCGAGCAGCACGGCCTCACCGATGAAGAGAAGGACCTGGTTCGCCGGCGCGACTGGCGTGGACTGATCCACTATGGCGTGATCTTCTTCCTGCTCGAGAAGCTCGGCGCGGTGGTGGGCACCACCAACCTGCACATCTATGCGGCCATGCGCGGCCAGTCGCTGGATGATTTCCAGAAGACCCGCAACGCGCAGGTGCTTTATTCGGTGGCGGGCAACGACGACAGCAAGAAGAGCTGGGACAAGCCGAAGGCCAGCGCCTGAGGGAATCCGGCAGGGAGACGGGATGGGCAAGCGATGGATGGTGATTCCGGCGCTGCTGCTGGTGTCCGGCACGGGTCTTGCGGCTGAAGACGTGGTGCAGCGCGCGCAGCGCTGCGCCACGGTGACCGACAGCCTCGAGCGCCTGGTGTGCTACGACCGTCTTTTCGCACAGGGTGCCGGGTCTGCGGCGGCTGCCGCCGGCCCGGCCCTCACGCCGGCACCGGCTGCTGCGCCGCGGGCACAGGCCGCGGCCCCGGCATCGCGCGCCGCGGCGCCCACGCCACCGGCCGCCGCTCCGGCACCAACCACGCCCGCATCCTCTCCGGCCAGCGACTTCGGCGCCGACCAGCTGCGCCGCTCCGGTTCGCGGGACGAGGCCGAACCCCGCACGCTCACTGCCGCCATCGAGCAGCTGCGCGAGACGCGGCCCAATGTGTTCCTGATGACACTGGACAACGGCCAGGTCTGGCAGCAGATGGACATGGACAGCCTGTTCCATGTGGAGGTCGGCGACACCGTCGAGATCAACCGTGGCCGGCTGGGCGGCTATCGCATGGCGCGCAAGAGCCGCGGCGGCAGCGGCTGGGTGCGCGTCAACCGCGTCCGCTGAAGGGCGGCCTCGCCGGCCGGCCCTTATCCGCTCCGGTTATTGGAATAAGCAATCCGAGGCTTTTTCCGGCATAGAAAACCCCTTAGCCTTGCCGTCCCCCAAGCTTCGAGATCGAAGGCCGATGGCAGCAGTCGCGAGCGAGCGCGTCCTGAACGTGCAGCACTGGAACGATTCCCTGTTCTCCTTCCGCACCACGCGTGATCCGGGTTTCCGCTTCGAGAACGGCCATTTCGTGATGCTGGGCCTGCCGGTCGGAGGCCGGCCGCTGCTGCGCGCCTATTCCATCGCCAGCCCGAACTGGGAAGAGCACCTGGAGTTCTTCAGCATCAAGGTGCCCGATGGTCCGCTGACCTCGCGCCTGCAGCACCTGAAGGAGGGCGATGAGGTGCTGGTGAGCCGCAAGCCCACCGGCACGCTGGTGCTGCATGACCTGAAGCCGGGCCGTCACCTGTACCTGCTGGGCACCGGCACGGGCCTGGCGCCATTCCTGTCGATCATCCAGGACCCGGAGATCTACGAGAATTTCGAGAAGGTCATCGTCGCCCATGGCGTGCGCCAGAAGAGCGACCTGGCCTATGCGCGTTTCATCAGCGAGGACCTGCCGAACCACGAGCTGCTGGGCGATGTGGTGCGCGACAAGCTGATCTACCACCCCACCGTGACGCGCGAACCCTTCCGCATCCAGGGACGCATCACCGACCAGCTCGCCGATGGCACGCTGGCCAGCCGCGTCGGCCTGCCGCCGCTGAACCCGGCCGATGACCGCTTCATGCTGTGCGGTTCGCCGGCCATGCTCGAGGACACCCGCCGGCTGCTCGATGAGCGCGGCTTCCAGATCTCCCCGCGCATCGGCGAGCCCGGGGACTATGTGATCGAGCGGGCCTTCGTCGAAAAATAAGAACCGGCGCCGGCGCCGGTCGGGGGGAGCATGACGGGAAACTCGCCGCGTCGCGTGCTGTTCGCAAGCCTGATCGGCACCACCATCGAGTTCTTCGACTTCTACATCTATGCCACCGCGGCGGTGCTGGTATTCCCGCAGCTGTTCTTCCCGGATTCCGATCCCGGCGCTGCGACACTGCAATCCCTGGCCACCTTCGCGCTGGCCTTCTTCGCGCGGCCGGTGGGTTCGGCGGTGTTCGGCCACTATGGCGATCGCATCGGGCGCAAGGCCACGCTGGTGGCCGCATTGCTGACGATGGGCCTTTCCACCGTGCTGATCGGGCTGCTGCCCACCTACCAGACGGCAGGAATCATCGCGCCGGCGCTGCTGGCACTGTGCCGCTTCGGCCAGGGACTGGGGCTGGGCGGGGAGTGGGGCGGGGCGGTGCTGCTGGCCACCGAGAATGCGCCGCCGGGCCGGCAGACCTGGTATGGCATGTTTCCGCAGCTGGGTGCGCCGCTGGGCTTCATCCTGGCCTCCGGCACCTTCCTGCTGCTGACGCAGCAGCTCAGCGATGCCGAGTTCATGCGTTGGGGATGGCGCGTGCCCTTCCTCGCCAGCGCGGTGCTGGTGGTGGTGGGCCTGTATGTGCGGCTGCGCATCGCCGAGACGCCGGCCTTCCGCCGCACGCTGGAGCGCAACGAGCGCGTCCGCCTGCCGATGGCACATGTGGTGCGGGAATTCCCCGCGCGGCTGCTGCTGGGTGTGTTCGCCTCGGTGGTCACCTTCGTGGTGTTCTACCTGATGACGGTGTTCTCGCTGTCGTGGGGCGTGAGCCAGCTGGGCTATTCGCGCGAGGATTTCCTGCTGCTGCAGATCGCAGGCGTGGTGTTCTTCGGCGCGGCGATTCCGCTGTCGGCGCATTTCGCCGACCGCTTCGATCCACGCTCGGTGCTGATCGTCGCCGCCGCATCGATGACGCTGTTCGGCTTCATCTATGCGCCGCTGCTGTCCACCGGACACCAGGGCGTGGTGCTGCTGTGCCTGTCGCTGGGCCTGTTCCTGATGGGACTCTCCTATGGCCCGCTGGGCGCAGCGCTGGGCTCGCTGTTCCCCACCGCCGTGCGCTACACCGGCGCCTCGCTGACCTTCAACCTGGCCGGCATCGTCGGCGCCTCGCTGACACCCTATGCGGCCACCTGGCTGGCCAGTTCATTCGGCCTCGTCGCGGTGGGCTGGTATCTTTCCGGTGCCGGCATCGTGACCCTGGTGGCGCTGCTGCTGCTGTCGCGCACGGCGATGGCGGCGCGCCACTGATCCGGCAGGGAGGAGCCCGTGGCTGACAAGGTGTACCTGGAAGACCTGGCCGTCGGCCAGACCTTCACCAGCGGACCGGTGGAACTGCATGCCGAGGACATCAAGGCCTTCGCGCGCCAGTTCGATCCGCAGCCCTTCCACCTCGACGAGGCGGCGGCACAGCAGAGCCTGTTCGGCGGACTGGCCGCCAGCGGCTGGCATACCGCCGCGCTGACGATGCGGCTGCTGGTGACTGGCGGCCCGGCCTTCGGCTGGGGATTCATCGGCGCCGGCGGCGAGGTGTCCTGGCCGCGTCCGGCCTATGCGGGCGACCGGCTCATGCTGCATGCCGAGATCATCGAGATCACCCCTTCGCGCAGCAAGCCGGACCGCGGCATCGCCCGCGTGCGGCTGGTGATGAAGAACCAGCGCGACCAGGTCGTGCAGGACATGGTGGCCCGCGTGCTGGTTCCGCGGCGCCCGCCGGGCGACTAGCGCGCGATGCGCCGCGACGCCGACTTCATGCAGCTTGCGATCGCGCAGGCCCGCGCCGCCCTGGCGCGCGGCGAGGTGCCGGTGGGCGCGGTGCTCATGCAGGATGACGTGGTGATCGCGGCGGCCGGCAATGCGCCAATCGGGCAATGCGACCCCAGCGCGCATGCCGAGATCCTGACACTGCGCGAGGCCGGTCGTGCGCTGGGCAACTATCGCCTCGACGGCACCGTGCTGTATGTGACGCTCGAACCCTGCCTGATGTGCGCCAGCGCGCTGGTGCATGCGCGCGTGCGCCGCGTGGTGTTCGGGGCCTTCGATCCGAAGGCCGGCGCGGCCGGCGGCCTCATCGATGCGTTTGCGCTGAAGGGGCTGAACCACCGCGTGGATGTGTTCGGTGGCGTGCTCGAGGAGGAGTGCGGCGCGCTGCTGTCGGATTTCTTTGCGTCGACGCGCAGGGGCTGAGGGAGCCGGACGAGGCAATGCCGGGCGATGCGAAGGCCCGCGAGGTCGGCGCGGGCCACACCGGTGCCCGCGTTGCCGCCCGCTCAGCGCGCGCGCTTCAGCTTCTGGAAGGCGTCGTAAACGCGCCGCCACACCGGCCCGGGCCGCCCGCTGCCGACGGGCGCGCCATCCAGGCGCGTCACCGGCTGCACCTCGCGCGTCGCCGCGCCCAGCCAGATCTCATCCGCATTGCGCAGCATGGATTCATCGATGCGCGCATCGCGCCGCGCGATGCCCAGGCCATCGGCGATCTCTTCGATGACGCGGCGCGTGGTGCCCGGCAGGATGCGCGGTGAATCCGGTGGTGTCAGCAGCACGCCATCCTTCACCACATGCACCGTGGAAGCACTGCCCTCGGTGAGTTCCCCATCGCGCAGCAGGATGCACTCAGAGGCCCCGGCCTCGAAGGCCTGCTGGCGCAGCAGCACATTGGCCAGCAGCGCCACCGACTTGATGTCGCAGCGTGCCCAGCGCGGATCCGGCGCGGTGATGCAGGCGAGGCCATCGCGCAGGGTGGCCTCGGCCACCTGCGGCCAGGGTGCGCAGTACGCGAACACCAGCGGCGGCACCTGCGGCAGCGGCGCATGGTTGCGGGCGGCTTCCGCGCCACGCGAGAGGTGCAGGTAGACGTACTGGTCGCCAGGGCCATTGGCCTCGACCAGCTGCTCGAGGATGGCCTGCCAGCCGGCCTCCGAATGCGGGTTGTGCAGCTTCAGCGCCGCGGCGCTGCGCGCCAGCCGCTGGTGGTGCAGGCGGGCGCGGAACAGGCGTCCGTCGTAGACGGGGATCACCTCATAGATGCCGTCGCCGAACAGGAAGCTGCGGTCGAAGGGCGAGATGCGCGCCTCGGCCAGCTCGATGAGCCGGCCATCCAGGTGGCACCAGCGGAGGGGCGATGGCATGGGGCGCGCTGACCGGAAGCGTCAGTCTTCGAACCAGAGCTTCACGCTGTCGATCGCCCAGCGCCACAGGCCACCTTCCTCGACGCCCTGCAGCGCCACCAGCGGCACGCGCGCCACGACCTCGTCGCCGATGCGCACGGTGTACTGCCCGACGGTGGTGCCGGCCGCGATCGGCGCGATCAGCGGCGTGTTCACGGTGGTTTCCTTGGTGATGCGGTCGGCGGCGCCGCGCGCAATGGTCACGAAGGTGGTCTGGCGGCTGCCCACCGGCACCGACTCCTGGTCACCCTTGAACACCTGCGGCGTCACCACGGCCTGGCCGGCATCCTGCAGCTTCACCGTCTCGAAGAAGGTGTAGCCGTAGTTCAGCAATGCGGCGCTGGCATCCTCGCGGCCACGCACCGAGGGCGAGCCCAGCACCACCGAGATCAGGCGCATGCCGTTGCGCTCGGCGGAGGTCATCAGGCAGTACCTCGCGCTGCTGGTGTGGCCGGTCTTGATGCCATCGACGGAAGGGTCGCGCGCCAGCAGGCCGTTGCGGTTGTACTGCCGGTGGTTGTTCCAGGTGAACTCGCGCATCGAGTACCACTTGTAGTACTCCGGGAACTCGCGGATCAGCGCGCGGGCCAGCTTCGCCAGGTCGCGCGCGGTGGTGTAGTGCTCGGGCGCCGGGTTGCCCCAGCTGTTGGTGAAGTTCGTGTCGTCCATGCCGAGGCGCCGCGCGTACTCGTTCATGATGGTCACGAAGCCGCCCTCGGTGCCGCCGAGCTTCTCGGCCAGCACGATGGTGGCGTCATTGCCCGACTGCACGATCATGCCCTTGATCAGGTCTTCGACCGGCACTTCCGAACCCAGCACCAGGAAGCTGGTCGAGCCGTCGGTGACCGCGCCACCGGTGCGCCAGGCATATTCGCTGACGCGTACCTTGTCGGTGAGCGCCAGGCGCTTGTCGCGCAGCGCCTCGAACACGATGTAGGCGGTCATCACCTTGGTGATGCTGGCCGGCTCCATGCGCTCGTCGGCGCGCTGCTCGGCCAGCACGCGACCGCTGTGGTGATCGACGAGGATGTAGCCATTGGCCGGGATCTGCGGCGGGTCCGGGATCACCGGCGGTGCGCCGGCCAGCACGGTGACGGGAGCGAGGACGAGCAGCAGGCGGCAGAGCAGCTTTTTCATCGTGACGGCGGCAATCCTGGGGTCTTGGGGTTGACTCATTCACTGACCAGCAGGGTCTCGATGCCGAGTCCCTGCACGCGTTCGGCAAGCATATCGAATGTGGCCACGTCGGCGATGGGGCCGATGCGCACCCGGTGCAGCGCGGAGCTGCGGTCCGGGGCCACGATGTCCACATCGCCGAGGCCGGCGGCGCGCAGGCGGTCGGCGAGCTGGCGGGCATTCTGCGCCACGCCGAAGGCGCCGGTCTGCAGGTAGAGACGCCCGTGTCCTGCGCCGGCCGTCACCGGAGCCGCCCCTGCGGGCCGTTCCGGCGTGATCACCTCGACTTCGACGAACGCCGTGCCGGCACGTGTCATGTCCAGCTTGTGCGCCGCGGTGTAGGACAGGTCGATGATGCGGTTCTTCACGAAGGGCCCGCGGTCGTTGATGCGCACCACCACGCTGCGGCCATTCTCGAGGTTGGTGACGCGCGCATAGGCCGGGATGGGCAGTGTCTTGTGCGCGGCGGTCATCGCATACATGTCGTAGGGTTCGCCACTCGAAGTGCTGCGCGCGTGGAAGTCCGGCCCGTACCAGGAGGCCACGCCGCGCTCGTTGTAGCCCTCCGCGGTGGCCAGCAGGTGGTAGCGCTGGCCGAACACCTCATAGGAGGCGGGATTGCCGCGGCTGCTGCGCGGCTCGTGCCGCGGCACCGCATCGGGAATCGACAGGATGTCGCGCGGCGGTGGTGGTGGCGTGGAGCGCTCAGGCACTGACGGCGGCGCACGCCGTGCAGGCCCTGTGCTGCAGGCCGCCAGCAGCATGGCCGCGGCCAGGCACGCCACCAGCCGCAGCGTCATTGCGGCGCGCGCGGTCCGACCGCCTGGGGCCGCGTCGATTCGCGATAGCGCTCCTCGATGGCATCCGCCAGGTCACTGACCGCCATTGCATAGAGGAAGCTGCGGTTGTAGCGGGTGATGGTGTAGAAGTTCTGGAACCCGATGCGCCACTGCACGCCGTCACGCTGGGCGGCCGGCACCAGCATGGCGCGCGCGGATGCGGGCAGGTCGGTGTCGAAACGGTAGCCACGCTGGCGCAGGGCGCCGACGGTGGTGTTCAGCGTGGCCTCGGCCCTGGCCGGGTCATCCGGCGGGGAGTCATGGCGCGCATCGGCCAGCACCGGCTCGCCGGACTTCCAGCCATGCTTCACGAAGTAGTTCGCGATGCTGGCGAACACGTCGGCGTTCCATTCCCACAGGTTGCGGGTGCCATCGCCAGTGCCATCGGCCGCATAGGCGCGATAACTGGAGGGCATGAACTGCGCAATGCCCATTGCGCCGGCATAGGAGCCCTTCAGCGAGCGCGGATCGACGTTCTCCTCGCGCGTCAGCAGCAGGAACTGCGCAAGCTCGCGGCGGAAGTAATCCGCCCGCCGCGGATAGTCGAAGGCCAGCGTCACCAGCGCGTCGAGCACGCGGTGGTTGCCGGTGATGCGTCCGTAGAAAGTCTCGACGCCGGTGATCGCCACCAGGTACTGAGGCGCGACGCCGGTTTCCGCCGCGATGCGCTCAAGGTCTTCGCGATGCTCGCGCCAGATGCGCACGCCGCCGTCGATGCGCTCGTCGGTGAGGAAGCGGGCGCGATATTCCCACCACGCCAGTGACGACTCGGCCGGGCGCTGCATGGTCTCGACGATGCGTGGCTGCGGCACGGCATCGCGCAGCACCCACACCACGTCCTGCGAATCAAAGCCATGTTCGCGCTGCATCTGGCCGACGAAGTCGACCACCTCGGGACGCGCCATGTCGAGCGTCGCCGGCTGCGGCTGTGCGGCCAGTGCGGAGCCGGCCAGTGCCAGCAGCGCCGCGGCGGAGAAAACGGAAAACCTGGGTTTCAAACGATTGCCCTCTTGCAAGGGCCGGCTTCAGGAGCCGACGAGTTTGCGATGCGAATACAACGCCATGAGGATACCGAAGCCCGCCAGCAGGGTCACCATCGAAGTGCCCCCGTAGCTGATCAGCGGCAGTGGCACCCCCACCACCGGCAACAGGCCGCTGACCATGCCGGCATTGATGAACACGTAAACGAAAAACGTCAGCGCAAGGCTGCCGCCGAGCAGGCGGGCGAAGGTGTCCTGGGTCTGCGAGGCCATGTACAGCGCGCGGCCGACCACGAACAGGTACAGCAGCAGCAGGATGGCGATGCCGATCATGCCCAGCTCCTCGCCGATCACCGCATAGATGAAGTCGGTATGTCGCTCCGGCAGGTATTCCAGCTGCGACTGGCTGCCCTTGGCGTAGCCCTTGCCGAACACGCCGCCGCTGCCGATGGCGATGCTCGACTGGATGATGTGGTAGCCCGCGCCCAGTGGATCGGTCTGCGGATCGATGAAGGTCAGCACGCGCTGGCGCTGGTAGTCGTGCAGCAGGAATTTCCATCCCACCCAGGCGGCAACCACCGACAGTGCGGCAGCGCCCGCCATGAACCAGGCCGACAGCCCTGCCAGGATGACCAGCAGCACACCGCCGATGGTGATCAGGATGGCGGTGCCCAGGTCCGGCTGCGCGGCAGTGAGCCCGGCCGGCACCAGGATGATCAGGCCGAGCATGCCCAGCGTGGCCGGCGAGGGCGGCAGCGGCCGCTCGTGCAGGTAGGCCGCGCACAGCATCGGCACGGCCAGCTTCATGATTTCGGAGGGCTGGAAGCGGATGAAGCCCAGGTCGAGCCAGCGCTGGGCACCCTTGCCAATGTGGCCCATGACATCGACGACGAGCAGCAGCACGATGCCGGCGATCCACAGCGGCAGCGCCGCCTTGCGCAATTGCGACGGACGCACCTGCGCCAGCGCCACCATCGCCACCGCGCCGATTCCCAGTCGCACCACGCTGCGCATCACGGTGTCGAAGTTCTCGCCCGAGGCCGAATAGAGCACCACCAGGCCATACAGGCACAGCAGCCCCAGGCCCACCAGCAGCGGACCATCCAGCTTCAGCGCGAACAGCACGCGTGCGGCCGTGCCCAGCGTGCGCCGGGCGGTGGAGTCGGAGGCGGACACGCGGATGTTCATGGGGATTCCCCGGCAGGCGCCCCGGCGGCAGGCCGCGGCAGGCGCGGCAGCAGGTACGCATCGAAGATGCTGCGTGCAATCGGCGCGGCCGCGGCGGCGCCGAAGCCGCCGTTCTCCACCAGCACGGCCACCGCGATCTTCGGGTCTTCGGCAGGCGCGAAGGCGATGAACCAGGAGTGGTCGCGCAGCCGCTCGTTCTGCACGGCTGCGCTGACGCTCTGGCTCTGCGCCACCGAGAACACCTGCGCGGTGCCGGTCTTGCCGGCCATGCTGTATTCGGCCGAGCGGGCGATCTGGCGCGCGGTGCCGCTGATCATGGTTTCGCGCATGCCTTCCATGATGGCTTCCCACTGTTCATGCGTGCCGCCGGGCACATCCGGCAGTGCCACCGGCGCAATGGTCTCCACCTCGCCGGTCTGCGGGTCGCGGATGCCGGTCACCAGCCGCGGTTGGAACACCTTGCCCTCGGCGGCGAGCACGGCGGTCACCTGCGCCAATTGCATCGGCGTGACCGTCATGAAACCCTGGCCAATGCCGAAGTTCACCGTGTCGCCCGGATACCAGACGCCTTCGCTGGGATCGCGCCCGCCATAGCGCTGCCGCTTCCATTCGCGCGACGGCAGGATGCCGGAGACCTCGCCGGCGATGTCGATGCCGGTGCGGCGGCCGAAGCCGAACGGCGACAGGAACTCGTGGATGTTGTCCACGCCCAGCTCCAGCGACAGGGCATAGAAGTACACGTCGCAGGACTTGGAGATCGCGGTGCGCAGGTCCACCGAGCCATGCCGTCCGCCGCGACCCTCGCGCGCGCGCCGGCTGCTGCCCGGCACGCGGAACTCGCCGGGGCAGAAGTGATGCTCGTGCTGCGTGATCTTGTCGAAGGCCAGGCCCGCCATGCCCAGCACCGGCTTGACGGTGGAGCCGGGTGGATAGGTGCCCATGATGGCGCGGTTGAACAGCGGCCGGTCGATGTCGGTTTCGAGCGCTCGGTATTCGCGCGTGGTGATGCCGCGACCGAACAGGCTGGGATCGAAGCCGGGCAGGCTGACGAAGGCCAGCACATCGCCATTGTTCGGATCGAGCGCGATGGCGGCACCGCGCCGACCGGCGAAGGCTTCCTCGGCGGCCTGCTGCGTGGGCAGGTCGAGCGCCAGCACCAGGTCGGAGCCGGGAACCGGCTTGCGCTCGCGCAGGGCGATCTGCAGCGTGCCATGGTCCTGCACGGAGCGGCCCAGCGCGTTCACCAGGATCTCGCGGAAGCCATTGACACCATGCAGTTCGGCCTCGCGCGCGCCCTCCACGCCACGCTTGCCGATCACCATCGTGCCGCGATAGTTGCTCTCGTCGATGCGCGCCAGGTCCGATTCGCTGATCGTGCCCACGTAGCCCAGTGCATGCACCGCAAGGGATCCATGCGGATAGTGGCGCGTCGAGCGCGAGCGGATGTCCACCCCGGGGAACTGGTGGCGATGCACATAGAAGGCCGACATCTGCTCGTCGGTGAGGCGGCGCTGGATGGGCACGGCCTCGAAGGCGCGGCGCGCGCGCAGGTCGCGCAGCACGTCGGCCACCTGGTCCTCGGGAATCATGCCGATGGCCACCAGTCCCTGGATGGTGGCGTCGAGGTCCTTCACCTCCTCGCGCACCAGCTCCAGCTGGAAGCTGGGCTGGTTCTCGGCCAGCACCCTGCCGTTGCGGTCGAGGATCAGGCCGCGGTTGGCCGGGATCGGTTCGATGCGCGCGCGATTGACCTCGGCCAGCAGCTTGTATTCTTCGTAACGCACCACCTGCAGCAGCGCCAGGCGCCCCAGCAGGATCAGCGTCATGATGCCGAGCACCACCGCGGAGAGCAGCGCGCGATTGAAGAAGATGCGCTGCTCGCGCTGATGGTCCTTGATGCGTACGGGCCCGGCCATCGCGTGTGGGTGCTCCTATCGCGGCGCGTGCAGCCGGCCCAGCAGGCCGACCACCACGGGCCAGAGTATCGCCCCCACCGGCACATGCATCCACCGCAGCCAGCTGCCGGTGCTGCGATTGCTGAAGCCGTCGATGGCCCACAGCGTGGCCTCGTAGACCAGCAGGCCCAGCAGCACGAACAGTGCCTGTTCGAATATCGGCTTGGCGCGGGTCAGCAGGTGCACCTTGATGGCCAGGTAGGTGAGCAGCGAGAACGCGAAGGCATGCTGGCCCAGCTGCCCGCCGCCGAGCACGTCGATGGCAAGGCCGGCGACGAAGCCGATCAGCATGCCGCCGGCGGCCGGCGCCATCGTCGACCAGTACAGCACGGCCAGCAGCACGAGGTTCGGCCAGAAGATGGCCAGCCACTGCGGCAGCGGCAGCAGCGTCAGCACCAGCGCGATCAGCACGGTGATCCAGGCCAGCAGCGGCGATTCGCGATGACGCGTGTACATCAGCGCGACCCCGCTTCCGGCGGTGCCGGCGGCGTGGTGACCGGCTGTGCCACCGGTGCCTCGGGCAGGTTCCTGACCCGCTCGCCCTGCACCGGCGCGGCCGGATGCGCGGCCTCGAACCACAGTGCCATCAGCTGCCGGCTGGCATCGATGCTGGCCGCAGGACGCGCGCGCACAAAGGCCAGCAGCGCATCTGGATCGCGCCGGCTCTCGGTGATGGTGCCCACCGGGATGCCGGCGGGGAACACCCCGCCGAGACCGGAGGTGACCAGCAGGTCGCCGGCGCGCACGTCGGCGGTGGCCGGCAGCAGCGGGAGATCGAGCTCGGTGGCCGCGCCCATGCCCACCGCGATGCTGCGCACCCCGTTGCGCACCACCTCGACCGGCACGGCGGCCTCCGGATCGGTGATCAGCAGCACCTCGCTGCTCCACGGACCCACGCGCACCAGCTGGCCGACCACGCCGTAGCCGTCGATCAGCGGTTGCGAGCGGTACAGGCCGGCATCCTGGCCGGCATCGATGATCAGGCGCTGGCGCAGGCGGCCGAGATCCGCATCGATGACATTCACCAGCCGGTTGGCGGAGACCAGCGGCGGCAGCGCCTCGTTCAATGCACGCAGGCGGGCATTCTCCGCTTCCAGGGCCTCCATGCGCAGCGTGCGCACACTCAGCTCGTGTCCACGCGCGCGCAGCAGGCGGTTTTCATCGCGCAGCGCGGCGCGGCTGCGGAACAGGTCGCTGCCGGCGGCCCACAGCCGGCCCGGTGATCCGATGGTGACCTGGATGGGATAGGCCGCAGCCGAAAGTCCGTAGCGGATGCGCTCGCCCCAGCCGTCCTTCTGGTCGAAGTACATCAGCGCCAGCGACAGGATGGCGAACAGGAAGAAGCGTGGCCCCGGCGCGAGGTCGCGCGCCGAGGGACGGTTCATTGCGCTGCCGCCAAGGGCCATGCGCAACGTTCCTTATTCGAGGCCGAAGTGCCCGGGGCCCATCTCGTCCATCAGTTCGAGGATGCGGCCGCCACCGCGCGCCACGCAGGTGAGCGGGTCTTCGGCGATGACCACCGGCAGGCCGGTTTCTTCCATCAGCAGCTTGTCGATGTCGCGCAGCAGGGCGCCACCGCCGGTGAGCACGATGCCGCGCTCGGCCACATCGGCGCCGAGTTCGGGCGGGGTCTGCTCCAGCGCCTGCTTCACCGCGCTGACGATACCCTGCAGCGGTTCCTGCAGCGCCTCGAGGATTTCATTGCTGTTCAGTGTGAACGCACGCGGCACGCCCTCGGAGAGATTGCGGCCCTTCACCGAGAGTTCCTTGACCTGCTGGCCGGGATAGGCCGAACCGATCTCGATCTTGATGCGCTCGGCAGTGGCCTCGCCGATCAGGATGCCGTAGTTGCGGCGCACGTAGTTCATGATGGAATCATCGAAGCGGTCGCCACCGACACGCGCGGAGTTGGCATAGACGATGCCGTTCAGCGACAGCACCGCCACCTCGCTGGTGCCGCCGCCGATGTCGAGCACCATCGAGCCGCGGGCCTCGTGCGTGGGCAGGCCGGCGCCCACCGCCGCGGCCATCGGCTCGCTGACGATGGCGACATTGCGCGCGCCGGCGCCCTCGGCCGATTCGCGGATGGCGCGACGCTCGACCTGGGTGGAACCGAAGGGCACGCACACCAGCACGCGCGGGGAGGGCTGCAGGAAGCGGTTGCCGTGCACCTTCTTGATGAAGTGCTGCAGCATCTTCTCGGTGTAGGTGAAGTCGGCGATGACGCCGTCTTTCATCGGCCGCACCGCGGTGATGTGTCCGGGGGTGCGGCCGAGCATGTTCTTGGCGTCGGCACCGACGGCGACGATGACCTTGCCGCCGCGGTTGGGTTCGTCCTGCACCGCCACCACCGAAGGCTCGTTGAGCACGATTCCCTTGCCGCGCACATAGATGAGCGTGTTGGCCGTGCCCAGGTCGATGGAAAGGTCGCTCGAGAAGTAGCCGCGCAGGCGTTTGAACATGTGGGATTTGGAACCTTGGCCGGCGAAAGGTGGAGGTGCGAAGCGGGCGCCAATTTAACAATGGCTGGCGGACTTCCGCAAGGCGACGGTGTATCATTTGGCGCTGTTTTTTCCGAAGTTTGCGCCCCATCACATGAGCCTTTCCCCAAGCCAGATCGAATCCATCGCGGCGCTGGCACGCCTCGAGCTGAAGACCGACGAGATCCCTGTCTACACCGCATCGCTGAGTCGAATCCTCGACATGGTGGGACAGTTGGAAAAAGCCGACACGTCCGCCATCGAGCCGATGGCGCATCCATTGTCCGGCCAGGTGCAGCGCCTGCGCGTCGATGAGGTCACATCCGGCAACAGCCGCGAGCTCAACCAGCGCAATGCGCCGCAGGTGGAGGCCGGCCTCTATCTGGTGCCGAAGGTGATCGAGTGACCGCGCTCACGCTTGCAGCGCTGGCAGACGGACTTGCGTCGCGGAAGTACTCCGCAGTCGAGCTGGCCCGCGAGGCACTGCGGCGCGCCGAAGCGGCGCAGCCGGCACTCAATGCAATGGTCACCATGACCGGCGAGCAGGCACTTGCGGCCGCCGCTGTCGCGGATAAACGACGGGCGGCTGGTGAGGCCGGTCCGCTCACCGGCGTGCCGATGATCCACAAGGACATCTTCTGCACCGAGGGGGTGCTCACCACCTGCGCCTCGCGCATGCTGTCGAACTTCGTCGCGCCCTACGACGCCACCGTGGTGCGCCGCCTGAAGGACGCCGGCATGGTGATGATCGGCAAGGCCAACATGGACGAGTTCGCGATGGGCTCGTCCAACGAAACCAGCTGGTATGGCCCGGTGAAGAATCCCTGGGATGTCAGCCGGGTGCCCGGTGGCTCCTCGGGCGGTTCCGCGGCCGCGGTGGCGGCGAGGCTTGCGCCGCTGGCCACGGCCACCGACACCGGCGGTTCCATCCGCCAGCCAGCGGCGCTGTGCGGGGTCACGGGCCTGAAGCCCACCTACGGCCGCGTCTCGCGCTACGGCATGATCGCCTTCGCGTCCAGCCTCGACCAGGGCGGCGTCATCACCGTGTCGGCAGAAGATGCCGCACTGACGCTGCAGGCCATCGCCGGCTTCGACCCGCAGGACTCCACCAGCGTCGATGCGGCCGTGCCCGACTACCGCGCCGCGCTCGATGCACCGCTGGCGGGGCTGAAGGTGGGCATCGTGCGCGAATTCTTCGGCGAGGGCCTGACGGCCGAGGTCGAAGGCCCGGTGCGCGAGGCAGTGGCCACATTGCAGAAACTGGGCGCGACCGTGCGCGAGGTGAGCCTGCCGGGCCTGCCGCTGTCGGTGCCCACTTATTATGTGGTGGCGCCGGCGGAGTGCTCGTCGAACCTGGCCCGCTTCGATGGCGTGCGCTATGGCCATCGCTGCGACAACCCCAAAGATCTGCGCGACCTCTACATGCGCTCGCGGGCCGAGGGCTTCGGCGCGGAGGTCAAGCGGCGCATCATGACCGGCACCTATGTGCTCTCGGCCGGCTACTACGACGCCTATTACCTCAAGGCGCAGAAGGTGCGGGCGCTGATCACCCGCGACTTCCAGCAGGCCTTCGGCGAGGTCGACCTGCTGCTGGGGCCAACCAGTCCCACGGTGGCCTTCGGCCTTGGCGACAAGACTTCCGATCCCATCACGATGTACCTGAACGACATCTACACCATCGGTGCAAACCTGGCCGGGCTGCCGGCCATGTCCATTCCCTGCGGCTTTGCCGGCGGACTGCCGGTGGGCGTGCAGCTCATCGGCCCGCATTTCGGCGAGGCGCGACTGCTCAATGCCGCGCACCGGTTCCAGCAGGAAACCGACTGGCACCTGAAGGCACCGGCCGGCTTCGACGCGGGGTTCGCATGAGCGCGCACGGGATGGAATGGGAAACCGTCATCGGCCTCGAGATCCACGCGCAGCTGGCGACGAAGACCAAGATCTTCTCCGGCTCGCCCACCGCCTATGGCGCCGAGCCGAACACGCAGGCTGACCTTGTGGACCTGGGTTATCCGGGCGTGCTGCCGGTGCTCAATGGCGAGGCGGTGCGCATGGCGGTGCAGTTGGGCCTTGCCATCGACGCCACCGTGGCGCGCCGCTCGGTGTTCGCGCGCAAGAACTACTTCTATCCGGATCTTCCCAAGGGCTACCAGATCAGCCAGTACGAGCTGCCGGTGGTGGCGAAGGGGCATCTGGACGTGATGATGGAAGATGGCAGCGTGAAGCGCATCGGCATCACGCGCGCGCACCTGGAAGAAGATGCCGGCAAGAGCCTGCACGAGGGTCATGCCGGGGTCTCGGCCATCGACCTGAACCGCGCCGGCACGCCGCTGCTCGAAATCGTCTCCGAGCCCGACATGCGCTCGGCGAAGGAAGCCGTCGCATACATGAAGAAGGTGCACACGCTGGTGCGCTACCTTGGCATCTGCGATGGCAACATGCAGGAAGGTTCCTTCCGCTGCGACGCCAATGTGTCGGTGCGCCGCAAGGGCGCAGAAAAGTTCGGCACGCGGGCAGAGCTGAAGAACCTGAACTCCTTCCGTTTCGTCGAGAAGGCCATCAACTTCGAGGTGCAGCGCCAGATCGAGCTGATCGAGTCCGGCGGCACGGTGGTGCAGGAAACCCGCCTTTACGATGCCGACCGGGACGAGACCCGCTCGATGCGCACCAAGGAAGAAGCCAACGACTACCGCTACTTCCCCGATCCGGACCTTCTGCCGCTGGTGCTCGACGAGGCCTTCATCGACGGCGAGCGTGCGCGCCTGCCCGAGCTGCCCGACCAGAAGGCGCAGCGCTTCCAGCAGCAGTACGGGCTGCCGGCCTACGATGCGCAGGTGCTGACTGCCAGCCGCGAGATGGCCGCGTTCTACGAGCAGGTGGTGGCGGCAGCCGCGCCTGCCGATGCCAAGCTGGCGGCGAACTGGGTGATGGGCGATTTCTCCGCCGCGCTGAACAAGGATGGCCTCGAGGTCACTGTCAGCCGCCTTACCGCCGACCAGCTCGGTGGCCTGCTGGCGCGCATCGCCGATGAAACCATCTCCGGCAAGATCGCCAAGGAGGTGTTCGAGGTGATGTGGGCCGACGGCAGCGATGCCGACACCGTCATCGAGGCGCGCGGCCTGAAGCAGATCACCGACGCCGGCGCCATCGGCAAGGTCATCGACGACATCATGGCCGCGAACCCGAAGCAGCTGGCCGACTACCGCGCCGGCAAGGACAAGCTGTTCGGCTTCTTCGTCGGCCAGGCGATGAAGGCCACCGGCGGCAAGGCCAATCCGACGCTGCTCAACGAACTGCTGAAGCAGAAGCTGGCGCCGTGAGCGGCAGCGATCGCCTGCGGCGCTTCCTGTTCGAGGACGCGCCGGTGCGCGGTCACTGGGTGCACCTGTCGCGGGCCTGGATCGAGGCGCGTGCGCACCAGGTGCTGCCACCGCCGGCGCGTGACCTGCTCGGCGAGGCGCTGGCGGCCAGCGCGCTGCTGTCCGCATCAGTGAAGTTCAGCGGCACCCTCACGCTGCAGCTGTCCGGCAGTCACGGCCCGGTATCGATGCTGGTGGCGCAGGCCACCGACACGCGCACGCTGCGCGGCGTGGTGCAGATGCGCGAGGATGCGGCGTTTGCGGCCGGCATTGCGTTTCCGGCGCTGGTCGAAGGCGGCCGCATGGCGGTCAGCGTGGAGCAGGGCGTCGGCACGCAGCCCTGGCAGGGCATCGTGCCGCTGGACGGGCCCTCGCTGGCCGCATGCCTCGAGCACTACTTCGCCACATCCGAACAATTGCCCACGGCCATCCGCCTCGCGGCGGATGAGCATGGCGCCGCCGGCCTGCTGTTGCAGAAGCTTCCCGGTGCAACGCACGAGGGCGAAGTTGCCGCGGCCGCGACGCAGGATGTATGGGAGGAGGTCGTCGCCCTGATGTCCACGGTCGGCGCGCCGGATCTGCTCGCCGGCGACAGCGAGCGATTGCTGCGCCAGCTGTTTGCCGCGCACGACGTCCGCCTGTTCGATGCGGAGCCGGTGCGCTTCGCCTGCCGCTGCGACCGCGAGCGCGTCGCGGCCATGCTGCGCGGCCTGGGCCGCGAGGAACTGGACTCGATCATCGCCGAACAGGGCGAGGCGCTGGTCACCTGCGAGTTCTGCCGCCGGCCCTACCGCTTCGATGCGGTGGATGTGGCGAGCCTGTTCCTGCCGGCCTCGGGCGAAGGTGGCGGCAGCCTGAACTGAGCCGGTCGATGCAAGGCGGCGCCGGTCCGCGGCCTGCGCCTGCAGTCCTGGCAACCGGCAATCGGTCAGCGCGTTTCCCACGGCAGCCACGAAGTGCCACCCAGCGCTGTCATCTGGCGCTGGATCTGCTGTTCACGCTGCTGCACATAGGGCCCTGGATCCGACGCGCTGAGGCGCTTCGGGTTCGGCAGCACCGCCGCGAGTCGCGCCGCCTGCGCGCGCGTCAATTTCGCGGCCGGTCGGCCGAAAAAGGCCTGCGCCGCCGCTTCGGCTCCATAGGTGCCAGGACCGAACTCGGCAATGTTCAGGTACACCTCGAGGATGCGCTGCTTGGGCCACAGCAGTTCGATCAGCACCGTGAACCAGGCTTCAAGTCCCTTGCGCACCCAGCTGCGTCCATTCCACAGATAGAGGTTGCGCGCCACCTGCTGGCTGATGGTGCTGGCGCCACGCATGCGGCCGCCGCGCCCGGCTTCTTCCAGTGCGGCCTGGATCTGCCTGAAGTCAAAGCCATGGTGCCCTGGAAAGCGCTGGTCCTCGGATGCCACCACGGCGAGGGCCAGGTGCGCGGAGATGTCCTCGTAATCCCGCCATTGCTGGCGCAGGCGGAAGGGGCGTGAATCCGCATCGAACCACGACGCGGCGCGCGCCTGCAGCATGTAGCCACTGGTCCAGGGATCGATGAACCGCCCGGCGGCCACCAGCAGCACCGACAGCAGCAGCAGCGCCAGCGCCGCGAGCAGCACGCGGCGCAACAGACGCCGCCAGAAGCCACGCCTGCCGCGCATCGGAGGAGGATCCCCGTAAGGTCAGCTGGCCGCTTGTTCGACGCGGCGCGCGGACTCGATCACGATCGGGGTCACCGGCACATCGTCATGGCCATTCGAGCGCCCGGTGCGCTCCTTTGCGATGCGGTCGATGGTGTCCATGCCGTCCACCACGCGGCCGAACACGGCATAGCCGAAGTTCGCCTGCCCCTGGTGGTCGAGGAAATCGTTGTCGACCAGGTTGATGAAAAACTGCGAGGTGGCGGAATCCACCACATTGGTGCGCGCCATCGCGATGGTGCCGCGCTTGTTCTTCAGGCCGTTGGCGGCCTCGTTCTTGATCGGCGCCTTGTTCGACTTCTGCGCCATGTCCGGGGTCATGCCGCCGCCCTGGATCATGAAGCCGGGGATCACGCGGTGGAAGATCAGGCCGTCGTAGAAACCCTCATCCACATAGGCGAGGAAATTGGCGACGGACAGCGGTGCCTTGTCGGCATCCAGTTCCAGCGTGAATCCACCGACGGAAGTTTCGAATCGGACCATGGCAGTTCCTGCGATTGATGGCGGGGAAGGGGCGCAACACTACAGGCTGTGGCGCTTCAGGGCCAGACGGCCGATGCCGCACGATCGTGTCCGGCGAGGTCGCGGTGTGAGGCCACCTCGCGATAGCCGAGCGCTGCCAGGTCCCGCGTGAGTCGTGGCCCCTGCCCGGCGCCATGTTCCAGCAGCAGCAGGCCGCCGGCCGTGAGGTGCGCGCGTGCGCAGCGCGCAATCTGCAGCAGATCGGCGAAACCTTCCTCATCGGCCACCAGCGCCTGCTGCGGTTCGTGGCGCAGCCGGCCCAGTGCCGGGTCTGCCGGCGCGATGTAGGGCGGGTTGCTGAGGATGGCGTCGAACTGTTCGCCGGCCAGCGCCTCGCACCAGCTTCCCTGCCGCAGCGCCACGTTGTCGATCTGCAGCCGGCGGCAGTTGATGGCTGCAATTTCGAGCGCATCGGCTGAGCGGTCGGTGGCGAGGATGCGCCAGGCCGGCCGTTCGCGCGCCAGCGCCAGTGCAATGGCGCCGCTGCCGGTGCCGAGGTCCGCCACGCGGCGCGGGGTTCCATCCAGCCGCGCAAGACACAGCTCCACCAGCAGCTCGGTCTCCGGCCGGGGCACCAGCACGCCCGGCGCCACCGATAGCGGCAGCGACCAGAACTCGCGCACCCCGGTGATGTAGGAAAGCGGTTCGCCATCGGCAAGCCGCAGCAGGCCCGCCTCGAACATCGCGGCAGTGAGCGCGTCCACCTTGCGCTCGCCGAAGGCCAGAACGCTGGCGCGCTCCGTGCGCAGCAACGCGGCCAGCAGCAGTTCGGCATCCAGGCGCGCCACGCCGCGCCGCTGCGCCGCGGCCAGCAATGCGCCCACGCGCGCCGGCTCTGCTACATTGCCGCCGCTTCCTCCTGCCTCCACTGGTTCCTGCGTGTCCATCTCCACCGATCCTGTTGCCGCCGGTCCGGATCCTTCCCGGCCACTGCGTGAAAGCCTGCATCCGCGCGCGATCCTGCGCGCCGCCTGGCCACTGTTCAAGCGCTGCCTGCCGGTCTGCCTGCCGCTGGCCGTGATCGGCGTGGCGGCCGGCGCGACGCCCGGCTCGGAGGCCGCGCTCAGCGGTGCGCGCGATCTTGCCTATACCCGCCAGTGGTGGGGACTCACGCTGGCCAGCATCGTGCTGACGCTGATCTGCTATGGCGCGGTGCTTCGCCACCAGATGACACTGGCGGCCGGCGAGCAGCGGCCGGTGCTCGACTCCATCCGCCAGGCGGCGGTGGATGTGCCCTTCGTGATGGTGATCCTGCTGCTGATGCTGCTGCCGCTGCTGCCGGCCATGCTGGTCACCGCGGCGCATGGCTTCGGTTTCATCGCTGCGGCACTGACGCTGCTCGCCTGCCTGCTGCTGATCCATGGCTGGTTCGCGTGGCCGGCGCTGGTGGCTGCCGACCTGCGCGCCACCGCACATGGCACGCAGGTGGTACGGCCGCGCGCGCCGCTGGCTGCGCTGGCCGTGAGCCTGCGCGCGGTGCGGGGCCGCTGGCCGGTACTGGCGCTGCTGGCCGGCGCATTGCTGGCCGCGGTGCTGGTGTTCGTGCTGCTCACCGGCATCCTGCTCGGCATGGTGATGGAGATGATCGGGCAGGCCACTCGCACCCCGGGCGGGCTTGCGCTGTCGCGCTGGCTGATGGCGCTGCTGCTGGCGGTGCCGGTGGTGTATGGCGGCGCGGTCACCGTCACCGCATGGCGACTGCTCGACCGTCCGTCCGGCCGGCGCGGCGTAGGCCTGTCGTAACGCCGCTGCCGCCTGCCAGCGCCGAACCAGCTGCCTAGAACGCGCTCTTCACCACGCCGCCATCCACCCGCAAGGCCGCGCCCGTCGTGGCCGAGGCCAGCGGGCTGGCCGTATAGACGATCAGCGCCGCCACCTCATCCGGGCTGGCGAAGCGCTGGATGATCGAGGTCGGCCGGCGCTGCGTGATGAAGTCCTTCTCCATTTCCTCGAACGTGGCGACACCACTGCGCTGCAGGGCGCCCTGAGCCCGTGGCCCCTCGCGATCCCACTGCTGGTCGGTGGAATCGAGGAACTCCGAGGCGATCATGCCGCCGACATTGTTCACCAGCACGTCGATGCGCGGGTGCGCCGCCACGAGGCGCGCGATGTCCTCCGGATTGGTGACATCGGCGCGGAACGCCACTGCCGTGGCACCCGCGGTAGAGGAGGGCTACTCGCCGACCTGCGCCGCCAGTTCCTCGGCCTGGAATTCAGTCTGCAATGCCTTCAGCAGTTCGTCGAGATCGCCGTTCATCACCTCGGCGAGCTTGTACAGCGTCAGGTTGATGCGATGGTCGGTGACCCGGCCCTGCGGGAAGTTGTAGGTGCGGATGCGCTCGGAGCGGTCGCCGCTGCCCACCTGCAGCTTGCGCGAGCGCGCCTGCGCGCTGGCCTGCTTCTCCTGCTCGGCGGCCAGCAGCCTCGCCTTCAGCAATGCCAGCGCCCGTGCGCGGTTCTTGTGCTGCGAGCGCTCGTCCTGGCACTCGACCACAAGGCCGGTGGGCAGGTGGGTGATGCGGATGGCCGAATCGGTCTTGTTCACATGCTGGCCACCGGCGCCGGAGGCGCGGAAGGTGTCGATGCGCAGCTCGGCCGGATTGATCTGGATGTTCTCGATCTCGTCGAGTTCGGGCAGCACCGCCACGGTGCAGGCGGAGGTGTGGATGCGGCCCTGGGCTTCGGTCTCGGGCACCCGTTGCACCCGGTGCGTGCCAGACTCGAACTTGAAGGCGGAGAACGCACCGCGCCCCACCACGCGGCTGATGACCTCCTTGTAGCCGCCATGCTCGCCATGGCTCTCGGTGAGGATCTCCACCTGCCAGCCGCGCGACTCGGCATAGCGGGCATACATGCGATGCAGGTCGCCGGCGAAGATCGCCGCCTCGTCACCGCCGGTGCCGGCGCGCACCTCCAGGTAGATGTTGCGCTCGTCGCGCGGATCGCGCGGCAGCAGCAGCAGCGCCAGGTCATGGCCGCGCTGCTCGATCACGGCGCTGAGGCGCTGCACCTCCTCCTGGCCCATCTCGCGCATGTCCGGGTCGGGGTCGGCGGCCAGCTCGCGGGCCGAGTCCAGCTGTGCGACCAGCGTTACGTGTTCGCGGAATCCCAGGGCCACCGGTTCGAGCCGGGCGTACTCCATGGAAAGTTCGCGAAACGTATCGGAACCCCCGGCGATGGCCGGATCGGCCAGCATGCGGCCGACTTCCTCGAAGCGTTCGGAGGTCTTTTCCAGTTTCTGTCGGATCGAGGCTTTCATCGGCGGACACGTTATAGTGCCGGGATGATGCCTGAAGCACCCCCCGTAGCGGCAGCCTTGCGTGGCGGCCTGCTGGTCGTTCTCGCACTGGCCACCGCCTGCTCCACCACCGGTACCCCGGAACGCGCATCCACCACCCCATCCGAAGTGGTCAGTCCGCGCGGCGAGTCCGAAGCGCTGATGACGGCGCAGGCCGCACTGCGTGAAGGTGACTGCCGCAAGGCCAGCGACAGCTACCTTGCCGCGGCGCGCTTCTCGGAAGATCCCGACGTCGCGATGCGTGCCTCGCAGCTGGCACTGAGCTGCGAGAACCTGACCACCGCGCGCGCGGCCGCGGCACGCTGGCGCGAACTGTCGCCCTATTCGGGCGAGGCGGCGCTGGCCGCGGCACTGGTGGCGATGAAGCGCTATGACATGGATGAATCGCGCGAGGCGCTGGCCGCCTGGCGTGATTCGGGACACTCCGGCAGCCAGGATCCGCTCAGCTTCGCCGAGGCGCTGGCCGAGGAAGCCGATGCCACGCTGGTCTATCGCCTGTTCGGCGAGGTGCTGCTCGGAGCGGATCCGGCCGCAGAGGTGCTGCTGGCCCAGGCGCGCCTGGCGATGGCCGCCTACAACATGCAGGTGGCACTGGACGCCGCGCAGCGCGCCACCATGCTGAACCCGAACATGATGGAAGCCCGCACGATCGCGCTGCGTGCGCTGTCGATGATGGGCCACCACGACGCGGCGCTCGCCGGGCTCGATGCGCTGCGGGCAGAAGAGCTTGCCGGCGAAGACATCTACCTGCGCGCCGACCTGCTGCTGGGGGCCGGTCGCACCGCCGATGCCGAAGAGGAACTGGAGCGGCTGGCGGCATCGCCCGGAACCGCCGGTGGCGCCGAGCGCCGCCTGATCACGCTGGCGCTGCGCAACGGCCGGCTGGCCGCGGCAGAGGGGCGACTGCAATCGCTGCTCGGCGAACGCGGCAACACCGCGCTGGCCATCCTCTATTTTGCGCAGCTGGCCGAGCGCCGCGGCGACACCGCGCGTGCCATCCAGAGCTACCAGCTGCTGGCCGACAGCGTGATGGGCCTGAGCGCGCGCGCCTCGGCGGCGCGGCTGCTGATGAAGGAGGGCGCCAGGGCCGATGCGCTGAAGCTGCTCGATGACCATGCCGAGCAGAACTTCCAGGATGCACTGGAGGCCGGCCTGGTGCGTGCGCAGCTGCTGGTGGATTCCGGTGACCTGAAGGGTGCGCTGGCCGGCCTCGATGATCTCGCCGAGCGCTATCCGGACCATCCGGACATCGACTACGCGCGCGCCACGGCGCTCGAAAGCGGCGGGCGCACGCGCCAGGCCATCAGCACCTTCGAGCGCGCGCTGCAGCTGCGCCCGGAAGATCCGCAGCTGCTCAATGCATTGGGCTACACGCTGGCCGACCACCGCATGCGGCTTGCCGTCGCGGAACAGCATGTGCGCAGGGCGCTGGCGATCTCACCGGACAACCCGGCCATCCAGGACAGCCTCGGCTGGGCGCTGTATCGCCGCGGTCGTGCCGAGGAAGCGCTGCCGGTGCTCGAGCGTGCATGGCAGAACAGCCTCGATGCGGAGATCGGCTCGCACTTCGGCGAGGTGCTGTGGAAGGCCGGCGAAGAAAGCCAGGCCCACTATGTGTGGCAGCAGGCGCTCAATGGCTCGCCGGACCACACCGGCATCCGTGCCACGATCAAGCGTCTGACCGGCGAGGATGTGGGCGGCGGCTGAACGCCGCCGCAGCGTGCCCGGCGGCAGCGGCATGCCGGCATGGCTGCGCCTGATCGTGCTGGCCCTGCCGGCAATATGGCTTGCCGCCTGCGCCACGCCGCGCGCGCCGCGAACCCTGCTGCCGCCCGAAGCCCAGCAGGCGCTGCTGCTTGAGCTGCCGCAATTCGAGGCCGAGGGACGCGTCAGCGTCACCGCCGGCGAGCGCCGCGAAATCGCCAACCTCGACTGGGTGCAACAGGGTCCGCATGCACGCATCCGCATGGCCGGTCCGTTCGGTGCCGGTGCCATCACGGTGGACTGGAGTCCGCAGCAGTTGCGGCTCTCCAGC
Organism: uncultured Steroidobacteraceae bacterium; assembly: GCA_964417875.1. Lineage (GTDB taxonomy): Bacteria > Pseudomonadota > Gammaproteobacteria > Steroidobacterales > Steroidobacteraceae > ZC4RG30. The sequence continues at coordinate 26,655 of CAYQJU010000002.1, read as the reverse complement.
GGCGGCGAGGTCTACCAGGACGCCGAAGCCGAGGCACTGCTGGAGCAGCAGCTCGGGCTCTCCCCACCCTTCGACGCGCTGCGTTACTGGATGCTGGCCCTCGCGGCACCGGGTGAGGCGCCCAGCCTGCACCGCGATTCACAAGATGGAAGACTCGAGGAACTCACCCAGCGCGGCTGGAACATCCAGTACGACCGCTGGGTGGCCGTGGCGGCCGACGGCGGTGGCGTGGCGCTGCCTGGCCGCATCACCATCCGCCGCGATGCGCTGACGCTGCGTGTGCTCGTGGCGCGGTGGAAGCTGTAGCATCCGGCCGCGATCTTACTGCCGCCATTGCAATGCGCTACCGCGCGCCCGCCAAGCTCAACCTGTTCCTGCACATCATCGGCCGCCGCGCCGATGGCTTCCATGACCTGGAAACCGTGTTCCAGCTGGTGGGCCTGCACGACCTGATCGACATCGCCGTGCGCGAGGATGGCGCCATCGTGCGCGACCCGCCGCCGGATGATCCGCTGCTGAAGGCGCTGTCCGACGAGGAGGACCTGACGGTGCGCGCCGCGCGGCTGCTGCAGCAGGCAGGCGCGGTGCGCCAGGGCGCCAGCATCCACGTGACCAAGCGCATTCCCGCCGGCGGCGGACTGGGCGGTGGCAGTTCCGATGCGGCCACCGTGCTCACTGCATTGAATGCACTGTGGAAGCTCGACTGGCCGGTGGCACGGCTGGCCGCGCTGGCCCTGGAACTGGGGTCGGATGTGCCGGTGTTCGTCCATGGCCGCAATGCCTTTGCCAGCGGGCGGGGCGAGCAGCTGACGCCGGTGAGGCTGCCACCGCGCTGGTTCCTGATCGTGCATCCCGGGGTGGCCGTGTCGACGCGCGAGGTGTTCACCGACCCACACTTGACCCGTGACACGCCGCCACTCACCATGCGCTCCCTGCCGCCGGATGGCGGTCGCAACGACTGCGAGAGGGTGGTGCGCGAGCGTCATCCGGCCGTGGCCGAGGCGCTCGACCGGCTCTCGCCCCACGGCGCGCGACTGACCGGCACCGGCGCCTGCGTATTTGCTGCGTTCGACACGCGCGTGGCGGCCGAAGCCGCGGCCCGCGGACTGCCGGCCCGCTGGCGCACCTTCATCGTGCAGGGTCTGCAGCACTGACATCATTGGGGTGTCGCCAAGTGGTAAGGCAGCGGGTTTTGATCCCGCCATTCGGAGGTTCGAATCCTTCCACCCCAACCAGCCCGATAAGCCCGGCACTTCGATATCCGGCCAAATCTGCTCAAAAAACTGCCACGCCAGATGTTGGCAGGGCTGGAACTATTAGTGATACTCCCACCGATAACTCATAGCCAATGCACGACGTGTTATGGGTTGTGGCTAGACATCCATTTCTTTCGGGGGTTCCAGTGTCGAAATCCAGAGAGGGCGCGCTGCCCGTGCGCGCATCGGTGGCGGCTGTGCTTGGCAGCGCCGCGTGGTTGGGATTCAGTGGGGCGGCCATGGCCGCGGAGCTTGAACTACCGGCCGGCGATGACATCGTCGAGCTGGAGGAAGTCCAGGTCACCGGCAGCCGCATCCAGGTGCCGGGCAATTATGTGGCGCCGAATCCGGTGACCACCGTGACCGGCGAAGACCTGCGCCGGCTCGGCATGGTCAATGTGGCCGATGCGATCACCAGCCTCGTGCCGCAGAACATCTCGCAGTACCAGCCCGGCATGTCCGGCAACCTGACCGGACTGCAGAGCTCCTTCTTCATTGGCCAGACCATTGCCAACCTGCGCGGCCTCGACCCGGCGTTCGGCTCGCGCACCCTGACCATGATCGATGGACGCCGCGTGGTGTCCACCTCGAACCAGGCCGATGTGGTCGACCTGAACATCATCCCGTCGAACCTGCTGCAGCGCATGGACGTGGTGACCGGCGGCGCCTCGGCGGCCTATGGCTCCGGCGCGATGGCCGGCGTGGTGAACCTGGTGCTGAACAACCGCATGCAGGGCATCAACCTCGACATGGACTATGGCGTGCACGAAGCGGGCGATGGTGGCAACAAGCACATCGCGCTGTCGGGCGGCACGTCGCTGTTCGAGGGCCGCGGCCACATCCTCTTCGGTGCCGAGTGGCAGGACCAGAACGCCATCCGCAACTGCGCCGCGGCGCGCGACTGGTGCGGCGAGGCCCGCGGCCTCCTGGAGAACTCCGACAACGCCTTCCTCGCGCCCGGTGCAGCGTTCACCCCGCTGGTGGGTTACGAGGGCATGCCCTCGCGCTTCCAGGTGCGCAACCGCCGCTACAGCCAGTTCACGCCCAATGGCGCGATCATCTCGCAGAACGTGAACAACCTCAGCGGCTTGCGCTTCACGCCGGACGGCACCGGCGTCGAGTCGTATGACTTCGGCTTCCGCGGCGGCGCGAACCCGGGCAGTGCAGTGGTGGATGGGGATGGCCCGCTGGCCACCTCCGGCACCACGCTGACCCCAGCCAGCGAGCGCAAGACCGCGTTCTCGCACTTCGAGTTCGACTTCAACGAGAACACCACCGGTTACCTGGAGGCGAGCTTCGCGCGCACCGATGGCGTGAACGTGCAGTTCCCGACCCAGCTGGGCGCCTGCGTACGCTTCGACCAGCCCGGCACGGCGGCGACCACGGTGGCGGCGCAGTCCGGAACCTTCTATCCGGCCGGCACGCCGGTGTCGATCTTTGCCGATCCGTTCTTCACCACCGCCGGCTTCGACTGGCCGGCCCATGCGCCGCCGATCGCCGCTTACGACCCGGCGACCTTCTCGTTCACCTTCACGCAGGACTTCACCTCGGACATTCCCGAGATCAACCTGCCGGCCCTCGATCCCTCGGTGGGGCCCGGCGGCGAGGTGGGTGGTGATTCCTATGCGTATCTGGCCAATCTGGATCCGCAAGCGCTGGAGGCGCTGATGGCCGCGGCCACGACCCGCAACCCGGGCTCGTCGAATTCGGGCAACGCGCCGGGCACCGGCAACGGCGCCGCGCAGCTGCTGTATGGCCAGAATCCCTGCCTGGGCCACGCCGGTGTCTACAAGGCGTGGAACCCGCAGATCCAGCAGCGCACCGAGCAGCAGAGCGAGACGCTGCGCGGCGTGATGGGCATCAAGGGCCGCATCGGCAATGACTGGCGCTGGGATGCCTACTACCAGTTCGGCAGGACCGAGAGCCAGTCGCGGCAGTACAACGCGATGACCAACTATCGCTACACCTTCGCGATGGATGCGGTGATCGACGACCGTCCGGGTTCGCCCACGCTGGGCCAGCCGGTGTGCCGCGTGACCCGCGATGGCGCGCCGGTGCGCGATGCCAGCGGCGAGCTGCTCAGCGATCCGGCGGCAATGGCCGCACTGGCCGCCGGCTGCCAGCCGCTGAACATCTTCGGTGATGGCACTGCCTCGACCGAGGCGCTGGACTATGCCTTCCGCACGCTGGGTTCCAGCGGCGAGAACCAGCTGCATGTGGTGGCGCTGAACACCTCAGGCACGCTGTGGCAGGGCTGGGCCGGTCCGCTGACGGCAGCGGTGGGCGTGGAATACCGCAAGGACAAGGTGGACAACGCCGGTTCAAGCGGCTCGGCCTATGAGCGGGCGGATTTCCCGTTCCCGTGGGCCGATGCATTCGGCGGCACCACCGAGGTCACCGAGGAATACCTCGAGCTGAACATGCCGCTGATCAGCGGCCTGGAAGGGGTGAACCTCTGGTCCGTCAACGGTGCGGTCCGTCATGCACGCTATCGCAACAAGGGTGGTGCCGGCACCTCGGGTGATTCGGCGACGCAGGACATCACCAACTGGAAGTTCTCGACGGTGTTCGAGCCCTTCGACTGGGCGCGCCTGCGCCTGACCCGCTCGCGCGACCTGCGCGCCGCGGGCTATCGGGAGCTGTTCTACAACCAGCAGGGCACGCCGGATTCGAGCACGGCCACCAACTACTGGCGCGAGTACAACCCGCTGTCGACAGCCGAGCGCACCGACCGCCTGACCTCCAACACCATCGGCAATGCCGCGATCTCGCCGGAGACCAGCGATACGCTGACCCTCGGTTTCGTGCTGTCGCCGGGCGGCTGGGCGCAGGGCATGCGCATGTCGGTGGACTACTACGACATCAAGGTGAAGGACGGCCTGACGCAGTCTTTCGGCTCGCCGATCCAGGCCTGCTGGGCCGCAAGCGGCAACCAGGATCCGGTGTTCGACGACAACGACGTGCTGATCGAGCCGGCGGTGAACGGCCTGTTCGACCCGGCAAACCCGTTCTGCCAGCGCCTGCACTTCGGTGAGCCGGTGCCGGAACTGGTGGGTACGCCGTTCGCCCAGTACAGCAACATCGTCTCCTACGACAACTCGTTCGAGAACGGCGAGCCGTTCCGCACCCGTGGCCTGGACCTCGCGTGGGATTACATCTTCCCGCTGAACCAGGTGATGGACAGCCTGCCGGGTTCGGTGTCGCTGACGGTGCGTGCCAACCGGGCGCTGGAGGCTTCCGGGCTGCTGGCCGAAGGTCTGGCCAGTGCGCTGGGCATCGAGCGCGTGCCGGTGGACTTCGTCGGCCAGCTGGGTTCGGGCTTGGGATGGGTGCCGGGCATCCAGCCGACGCCGAAGTGGTCGGGCAATGTCATCACCAGCTACCTGAAGGGTCCGATGACGGTGTCGCTGTCCGCCCGCTATGTGGGCGGCGCGAAGATCGACAAGGTGTACTACAGCGACAGCGCGGGCGAGCCTTACTTCCAGGACGAGGAAGGCCGCTACCTGTGGGGCAGCATCGACGACAACTCGGTGCCGGCCTACCTGAACTTCGCGCTGAACGGGTCCTATGACGTGCGGGTGCAGGGCACGCGGCAGTTCCAGGTGTTCGGTTCGGTGAACAACCTGTTCGACAAGGACCCGCCGTACAGCGGTGGTTACCTGTCGGGCGCCAGCCCGCAGTTCCACGACATCTATGGCCGCAGCTATCGCATGGGAGTGCGTGTGCGGTTCTGATGCGGTGACGATGCGCTGAAACGGGCCCGGGCGGTGCGAGCTGCCCGGGCCCTTTTTCTTGCTGGCGAGAAAGCCGGATTGCTGCCAGCGGCCGTGGCTGGCGGCCCGGCGCGGCTATTCGATGCCGAGTTTCTTGATGCGGTAGCGCAGCGCGCGGAAGGTGACGCCCAGCAGCCTCGCGGCCGCGGTCTTGTTGTAACGCGTCTGCTCCAGCGCGCGCATGATGGCCTCGCGTTCCATGCCCTCGAGGCGATCTTCAAGCGGCCCTGATGCGACGGGCGCGGCCTGCGCCGGTGGCGCCGTGCCGGCTTCGGGGGCGGCGGGCGACGCGGGGAGCGCCGGCTGCCCGCCGGCATCGGCGCGGGTCACTGCGCGCAGCCGGATTTCCTCGGGCCGGATGCGGCCATCCACCGACAGCGTCAGCGCACGCTCGAGCACATTCTCCAGTTCGCGCACATTGCCGGGGAAGGTATGGCCGCCGAGCATCTGCAGTGCCTCGGGCGTGATCCCGGCTGGCGCGCCGCCGACACGCCGCGCCAGGCGCTGCAGGATGTGCCGCGCCAGCACCGGGATGTCGCCGGTGCGCTCGCGCAGCGCCGGCACCCGCAGTTCGATCACGTTGATGCGGTAGTAAAGGTCTTCGCGGAACGCGCCCTGCGCGACCAGTTCCGCCAGCGACTTGTGCGTGGCAGACAGCAGGCGCACGTCCACTTCCTGCTCGGCGGTCTCGCCCACCGGCCGCACGGTCTTCTCCTGGATCACGCGCAGCAGCTTCACCTGCATGTGCAGCGGCAGGTCGGCGACCTCGTCGAGGAACAGCGTGCCGCCGCTGGCGCTGGGGATCAGGCCCTTCTTGTCGGCCACCGCGCCGGTGAAGCTGCCCCGCTTGTGGCCGAACAGCTCGCTTTCCATCAGCTCGCCGGGAATGGCGCCGCAGTTCACCGCGACGAACGGCCCGTCGGCGCGCGCACCGGAAAGGTGGATGAGCCGTGCCACCAGCTCCTTGCCGGTGCCGCTCTCCCCGGAGATGTGCACCGGAGCCTGCGAGCGGGCCACGCGCGCGATCATGTCGCGCAGCTGCTGCATCGGCGCGGATTCGCCCAGCAGCTGCGGCCCGCGGAAGGTGAGGCCGCCATCGCTGCCGCGTTCCGACAGTTTCAGCGCGCTGGTGATCATGCGCCGCAGGTGCGCCACATCGAGCGGCTTGGAGACGAAGTCGAAGGCGCCGAGCTTCAGCGCGCGCACCGCGGTCTCGACATTGCCATGCGCGGTGATCACCGCGCAGGGCAGGCCGGGCCTGCGCGCCTGCAGCCATTCGAGCAGGTCGAGGCCGTCGCCATCGGGCAGCCGCATGTCGCACAGCACGAGGTCGAAATGGCCGTCCGACAGCTGCTGCTGCGCCTCGCGCAGCGAGCCTGCAGAACCGGAGGTGAGGCCCATGCGTGACAGCGTGAGCGCCACCAGCTCCACCAGATCCGGTTCGTCATCGACGATCAGTACGCGCGCGTCAGCCATGTGCGCCAAGGATGTTAAATCATTCTTCCCAGCGGCCGGGATCGGTGAAAACCAGCCGGAACAGGCTGCCGCCGCCGGCGCGCGCCTCGTGCAGCAGCGTGGCGCCATTGGACTGCGCCAGCTCGCGTGCCAGGAACAGCCCGAGGCCGGTGCCGCGCGCCGCGCGCGTGAAGAACGGCTCGAACACCCGCTCTTCGTCGGAAGGATCGATGCCGGGGCCGCGGTCGGCCACCTCAACGAATGGCCGCCCCGTGCTGGCAATGCGGCCGTAGCGCATTTCCACCGGCTCCCCGCCCGGCGGGCGCCCGTGCGTGATCGCGTTCTGGCACAGGTTCCACATGATCTGGTGCAGCTGCGTCGGATCGGCGCTGACCGGCAGTGCGGATCCCTCCTCGGGCGACACCGCGATGCGGATGGCATCGGTGCCCACCTGCTGCGTGGCGCAGAATTCGGCCCAGAACTCGCCGATCCATGTGGCAAGGTCGATGCGCTGCGGCCGGCGCGTGCCGCGGCGTGACAGTTCGAGCACGCTCTCGACGATGTGGCTGACGCGCTCGGCATTGTCGCGCATGATCTGCGTCAGCCGGCGGTCCTCGGCGGGCAGCTCGGGGGACTCGGCCAGCAGCTGGCTGGCATGGCTCATGGCGCCGATCGGCGTGCGGATCTCGTGCGCGATGCTGGCCGACAGGCGGCCCAGCGCGGCGAGCTTCGACTGCTGGATCTTCTCGGCCACCACGCTGGTGTCCTCGAGGAAGATCAGCACCGGGCCGGGCCGCGCCGATCCCAGGTGCGCGAAATGCGGCCGGATCAGCCGCGCGCCATCGGCCGCGGTGAAGGTGCCCACTTCCTGCGCATGGCCATGCTGGCGCCAGCCCGACAGCAGATACAGCAGCCGCGGCGAGCATTCACCCAGCAGCGCATCCGGCCAGGCATTGGTGTTGCCGAGGATGCCGGCGGCCGGCTCGTTGATCAGGCGGATGCGGTCGGTTTCATCGACCACCAGGATGCTCTCGCGCAGCCGCTGCACGATGTACTGCGACAGCTGCGCAAGGTTGGCAAGGTCCAGCTCCTGCTTGCGGACCAGTGCCTCGCTCTGGATCAGCCGGTTTGCCAGCGGCCGCACCAGCAGTGCGGCCAGGAAGATCACGATGCCCAGCACCGCCGCGGCGCTGACATCACTGCCTTCGATGCCCGGATCGACCTCGCGGGCCACCTGCTGGATCAGCACCGCCACCGTCGCCGTCGCGGCCATGAACAGCGCATCGCGGTTGCCGGTGAGCAATGCCATCGAGCCCACCGGCAGCAGCACCAGGATGCCGAGGCCCCCGGCGACGCCATTGGTCGCCCACAGCACCAGCGCGATGGCCAGCGAATCGGTCAGCGCATGCGTGAAGGCCAGCAGTCGCAGGCGCATGAACGGCAGGTGGCGCAACGCGATCAGGCCGATGCCGGCAAAGAAATAGGTGGCGCTGATGATCGACAGCGCGCCGGGGTGGTCGATGGCGAAGATCTCGCGCATCGACTCCACCTGCGCGCAGGTGAACAGGCCGCCTGCGACCAGCAGACGGTAGATATTGACCAGTCCGATGACGCGCCAGGCCAGATCCGATGGCGCGCCCTCGGCCTGTCGGACGGCATTCCGGGCGTAGAAGCGCATGCGTGCGCGGCACTCTAGCACCATGGCTGACCGGAACAGTCAAGAGTGCCGCGCAACTGTGACCCGCCGCGGGTTTTCCATCTAGAATGACCGCTCCATTCGCCGACTGATCGCCAACACGATGAACCTGCACGAATTCCAGTCGAAGAAGATCTTTGCCGAATACGGCATTCCGGTGCCCACCGGCTTTCCTGCGGAGTCGGCCGATGAAGCCGCCGCGATGGCGCGCAAGCTCGGTGGTCCTGTCTGGGTGGTCAAGGCGCAGGTGCATGCCGGCGGCCGCGGCAAGGCCGGCGGCGTCAAGGTGGTGCGCGACATCGACGCGGTGCGCGAGGCGACCGCGGCGATGATCGGCCAGCGGCTGGTCACCAAACAGACGGGTGCCGAGGGCCTGCCCATCGGCAAGGTCTATGTCGAGTCCGGCTCGGCCATCGCGCGCGAGATCTACCTCAGCCTCACGCTCGATCGCGACAAGGGCCGCGTGGCCGTGGTGGCCTCTGCCGCCGGCGGCATGGATATCGAGACCGTCGCGGAAAAGGAGCCGGAAAAGATCCTCAGCGTCGCGATCCACCCGGCGGTGGGGCTCGAGTCCTACCAGGCGCGCGAGCTCGCCTTCGGCCTCGGCTTCAGCGGCGCGCAGGTCGGCGAATTCACCGCCATCCTGAAGGCGCTGTACAAGCTCTATGTCGAGCAGGACGCAAGCCTGGTCGAGGTCAATCCGCTGATCGTCACCGAAGACGGCAAGCTGGTGGCGCTCGATGCCAAGATCGGCATCGACCCGAACGCGCTGTTCCGCCATCCCGAACTGGCCGAGCTGCGCGATATCACGCAGGAAGATCCCATCGAGGCGCGGGCCGCCGAGCACGACCTCAACTATGTCTCGCTCGACGGCGACATCGCCTGCATGGTGAACGGCGCCGGCCTTGCGATGGCCACGATGGACATCATCAAGCTGCACGGCGGCCGGCCGGCGAACTTCCTCGACGTGGGCGGCGGCGCGACGGTGGAGCGGGTGACCGCGGCCTTCGAGCTGATCCTGTCCAATGACAATGTGCGGGCCATTCTGGTCAACATCTTCGGCGGCATCGTCCGCTGCGACGTGATCGCCGAGGGCATCATGGCAGCAGTGCAGAATGTCGGCGTGCAGGTGCCGGTGGTGGTGCGGCTCGAAGGCACCAATGCGAAGCAGGCGCGCGAGATGCTGGCGGGCAGTGGCCTTGCGGTTCAGCCCGCCGAAAGCCTCACCGATGCAGCCCTGAAGGCCGTGGCTGCCGCCCGGCGTCGCTGAACCCTACTGCAAGGCGTCAATATTCCATGAGCATCCTCGTCAACAAGCGCAGCCGCGTCATCGTCCAGGGATTCACCGGCAAGCAGGGCACCTTCCATGCCCAGCAGTGCATTGCCTACGGCACGCGCGTGGTCGGCGGCGTCACGCCGGGCCGCGGCGGCAGCCAGCACCTCGACCTGCCGGTGTTCGACACCGTGCACCAGGCGGTGGCCGCGACCTCCGCCACGGTCAGCATGATCTACGTGCCGGCGGCTTTTGCCGCCGATGCCATCCTCGAGGCGGCCGATGCCGGCATCGAGCTGGTGGTCTGCATCACCGAGGGCATCCCGGTCAACGACATGATCCGCGTGAAGGCCGCACTGGCCGGCAAGCCCACGCGCCTGATCGGTCCGAACTGCCCCGGCATCATCACGCCCGATGAGTGCAAGATTGGCATCATGCCCGGCTTCATCCACCAGAAGGGCTGCGTGGGCATTGTGTCGCGTTCGGGCACGCTCACCTATGAAGCCGTGCACCAGACTACGCAGATCGGCCTCGGCCAGAGCACCTGTGTGGGCATCGGCGGCGATCCGGTGCGCGGCATGAATTTCATCGATGTCATCGAGCTGTTCGAGCGCGACCCTCAGACCGAGGGCATCGTGATGGTGGGCGAGATCGGCGGCGGCGACGAAGAGGCGGCCGCCGCCCACATCGCGCGCTATGTCAGCAAGCCGGTGGTGGCCTACATCGCCGGTGTCACGGCGCCCCCGGGCAAGCGCATGGGCCATGCCGGTGCGGTGATTTCCGGCGGCAAGGGCACAGCGGCTGACAAATTCCGCGCGCTCGAGGCGGCCGGTGTGCGCACCGTGAAGAGCCCGGCGGAGCTGGGCAGTGCAATGGCCGAGCTGCTGGGTGAGGTGCGGCGCACGCGTGTCGCGGCGACGATGGTGGCCGAGCGGCCGCCGGCGATGCGGCTTGCGGATCGCAAGGCCGCGGCGAAGAAGTCCGCGGCCAGGAAGGTCGCGGCGAAGAAGTCTTCAGGCAGGAAGTCCGCGGCAACAAAGTCCACCGCAAGGAAGTCCGCGGCAAGGAAGTCCGCCCCAAAGACCTCTACTGCGAAAACGTCCGCGGCCCGCAGGTCCGCGGCCGGCAAGGTCACGTCACGGCGCAAGGTTGCGGCGAAGAAGACTTCCGCCCGCAAGGGCCCGGCAGTGAAGCGCGGCAAGTCGCGTGCGCAGTCACGCGCACCGGGTCGAAAGGCCGCACCGGCAGCAAGTCGCGCCAGGGCGTCACGCGGCCAGTCCGCACGCCGCGGCGCGCGCCGGCCGGCGCGTTCCAGGTAGTCCGGCGCCGATGTCGACAGGGCCCCGTATCGCGCTGGCCCAGCTGAACCTGCTCGTCGGCGACGTGCAGGGCAATGCGCAGCGCGTGCGCGACACCGCGCGCGCCGCGCGCCGCGACGGCGCTGACCTTGTGGTGTTTCCCGAGCTGACGCTGTGCGGCTATCCGCCAGAGGACCTGCTGTTCCATCGCGGCCTGCGCATCCAGGTGGAGCAGGCGCTGGCGGAACTTCGCCGCGAGGTCGATGATCCGGCCTCTGGCCTGCCGGCGATGCTGCTGGGCTATCCCGAATATGCCGGCACCGACAGCCGGCCGCGCATCTACAACGCAGCGGTGCTGCTGGTGCCCGGCCAGGAGCCGGTCCACTGTCGCAAGATCTGCCTGCCCAACTACAAGGTCTTCGACGAGAAGCGCTATTTCACGCCCGGCGAAGCCATCGCCGTGGCCGGGTTCATGGGCGTGCGCTTCGGTCTTGCGATCTGCGAGGACATCTGGGAAGCAGGTCCCGCGACGGCGGCCACCGCCGCCGGCGCCGAGGCGCTGCTGGTGCTGAATGCCTCGCCTTATGAACAGCGCCGGCAGCGCACGCGAGAGGCCGTGCTGCGCCAGCGGGTCAGCGATACCGGCATTCCGGTGGCCTATGTGAATCTGGTCGGCGGCCAGGACGAACTGGTGTTCGACGGCCGCTCTTTCGCGATGGATGCGTCAGGCCAGGTGCGCATGCGCGCCGCGGCCTTCGAGGAAGCGCTGGTCCACCTGCAGGCCAGTCGCGACGACAACGGGCGCGTTGTGCTCGAGCCGCTGGCCGATGATCCGGTCCATCCGGAACTGGCCGACGAGGAAAGCGTGTATGGCGCGCTGGTGCTGGGCGTGCGCGACTATGTCGACAAGCATCGCTTCCCCGGCGTGGTGATGGGGCTGTCCGGCGGCGTGGATTCGGCGCTGACACTGGCCATCGCCGTGGATGCGCTCGGCGCCTCGCGCGTGCAGGTGGTGATGATGCCCTCGCGCTACACCAGCCAGATGAGCCGCGATGATGCGCGCGCGCAGGCCGATGCCATGGGCGTGGCCTACAGCGTCATCTCCATCGAGGGCATGTTCGAGGCGACACTCGGCGCGCTGGCCGAACAGTTTGCGGGCCTCGAACCCGATGCCACCGAAGAGAACATCCAGGCGCGCTGCCGCGGCCTGTTGCTGATGGCCATCTCGAACAAGACACGCCGCATGCTCCTGACCACCGGCAACAAGAGCGAGATGGCGGTGGGTTACGCCACGCTGTATGGCGACATGAACGGCGGTTTCGCGCCGATCAAGGACTGCAGCAAGCTGCTGGTCTATCGCCTCGCGCACTATCGCAATGCTGTCGCGCAGCGCCGCGGCGAGTTCGGTGGCAGGCCGCCGATTCCGCCGCGCGTGCTCGAGCGCGAGCCTTCCGCCGAGCTGCGGCCCGACCAGCGGGATACCGATTCGCTGCCGCCCTATGAAGTGCTCGATGCCATCCTCGAGGCCTTCATCGAGGATGACCTGTCGGTGGACGAGATCGTCGCGCGCGGCTTCGACCGCGCGGTGGTCGGGCGCGTGCTCGACATGGTCAAGCGCAATGAATACAAGCGTCGCCAGGCCCCGCCGGGCGTGCGCGTCAGCCGCCGCGCCTTCGGCCGCGACTGGCGCTATCCGATCACCAACGGCTATCGGCGCTGATCAGCGCTCGTAGCGCAGCCCGACCACGACACGGCGTCCGATCACGTCGAACAGGCCCTCGTTGGTCGGGATGGAGCCGCCGAAGCCCCAGTCGGGTGCGTTCGGCGGCGCCTCGTCGAACAGGTTCTGCACATTCAGGTACAGGCGCGTGCCGCGCAGGTTGCGCGGCCGCCAGCTCACCTGCGCGCCGGTGTAGGCGGCACTTCGCACCCGCGGCCGATCGATGTCGCCAGGACCGTAGGTGGCGTCATAGCTGCCGCTGCTGATGTAACGCTCGTAGATCGCGATCCGCAGCGCACCGCGCTCGAAGGCCAGCGCGAGGTTCGACTGGAAGCGGGGCGCGCCGCCGAAAAGACCGGTCTGTCCGGCGCGGTCGGTGCGCTCGCCGGCCGGGTTGGTGGTCGAGCTCTCCAGTGTGCGGTTCGCGAACAGGCGCATCGCCAGCGACCCGCCGCCGAACCAGTCCACCGCGCGCCGCCATGCAATCTCCACATCGATGCCGCGCGAACGGGCATCGGCGATGTTCAGCACCAGGTTGTTGACGCGGGCGATCAGTCCATCCTGCGGATTGCGCTCGATCAGCGCGCACAGCTGCGCATCGCCACCGGCGCAGCCATCGATGATGTTCTGCACGCCATACAGCGCGATCGCATCATGCACGCGGATGTCGTAGTAGTCCGCCGACAGCGACAGGCCCGGTGCCCAGGCGGGCCGCAGCACGAGGCCGGCGGTGCTGGTGTCGGCGCGCTCCGGGTCCACCTGCGGGTTGCCGCGCCGGTCGCCGACCACCGGGTACACCGGCGCATCTTCGAGCACGCGATCGACGATGGTGATGCCGACGGAGCTGAAGTCATAGCGGTCCGAGAGACTGCCGGCGCGAATGTCCCGCGAGCGCGTGGCGCGCAGCCGCAGCGCCGGCAGCATCTGCCAGTCCATGCCCAGCCGCCATGCGCCGATGGTGCCGCTGCCGCTGTAGCGCGCCACGCGCACCGCGGCGTGCAGGTCCAGGCGCTCGGCCAGCGGACGCGCGCGCAGCAGTGGCAACAGCGCCTCGCCGAAGGCTTCGTTCACGGTATAGGCACCATCGAGCGTGGTCAGCGAGGCACGCTCGAAGATGTTGGCGTTGTTCAGGTAGGCTGCCGGCAGGCCGCGATAGCCCTGTGATTCCGCCGGCTGCACCGTCAGTCCCTGGAGCGTGGCGGGATAGCGTGGGGCATAGGCGTCGACGGACTCGCGGCGCCAGCTCAGTCCCGCCGCGACGCTGACCGGCGCCACCGTGCGCCAGGGCAGCGCGCCGTTCAGCGTCAGTTCGGCCACCTGCTCCTGCACATTCTGGATCTGCGCCGTGTCGCCCTCGGTGACCCAGTCGCGTGCCGCCGGCGAAGCCGACCACGGTCCGAACAGGTTCAGCGGCACGCAGCCATCATCGGCAAAGGCCAGCGTCGAGCGGCAGACGATCTCGCCGCTGGACGGATCGACGACGCTGTCGATGGCGCGGTAGACCCGGTCCAGCCGCACCAGGTCCGCATAGTCGATGACGGTGTGGTTGCGTCCGTACTGGTAGTAGCCGGAGATGCTCCAGTCGGGCAGGTGCCATTCGCCGCCCAGCGTGCCGGACAGCAGGTCGGAGCCGAAGCGGGCCCGCGTATCGCCCAGCTCGCCGCGTGATGCTGCACGTCCCAGCCGGAAGGACGGCAGATCCTGCGCCTGCATCTGTGCTCGAACCGGATCCGGCAGGAAGGCATTGTCCGCGTAGATGGTGGCTTCCCATGCGCCCCACAGCGCCGGCGGCTCCTTGCCGAAGCTGTTGCGGGTGCGGCCGGCCAGCAGCTGCGCATACACCGAAGTGGCCGAGGTCGGCTGCGTGGTGAAGCGGGCGAATCCGGACAGCCGCTGCTGGTCGGGCAGCAGCCAGACATGCTCGCCGGCCGGATTGCCGCCGCTGCCGCCGGACTGCGCCACGCGCGTGTAATGCGCGCCGCGCTGGAACGGCGCCGGCACGCCACCTTCCAGGAACTCGGTGCCCGCAAGCGGACCTGAGGTGATCAGGCCACCGAAGGTGTAGGCCGTGCTGCGCACATCGCGCGCAATGATCTCTGCAGGCCCGTCAGGATCAGGGTTCGGGATCGCCGCCTGGCCGTGATACCAGTCGCGGCTGTCATAGCCGCGGATGCCGCTGGCGCGAAACAGCTCCGCCGACAGCAGCAGCGAAGAATTGCTGCCGAGGCGCGTGCCGAAGGTGAGGCCGGTCTCCAGGCTGTCGAAATCGCCGGCCGCGGCGATGCCCGCCTGCGCGTGCGCACGCAGTCCCTCGAAGTCATCATCGAGGATCACGTTGACCACGCCGCTGACGGCATCCGAGCCGTAGCTGGCCGATGCGCCGCCGGTCACCACTTCCACGCGCTTGACGAGGTTGCGCGGGAACAGCGCCACATCGACGGTGCCGAAACGCGTCGAGGGCACCACGCGCCGTCCATCCAGCAGCATCAATGTGCGGATGGTGCCGATGCCGCGCAGGTTCAGGTAGCTGGCGCCGACCGCGCCGGAGGTGCCGAAGGACTGCGTCTGCGGTGTGTCGTTGTTCAGGAAGTGCGGCAGCTGGCCGAGCGCATCCATCAGCGTGGTGGGCCCGAGTTCATCCAGCTCCGTCCGCAGAAGGGCGGCCACTGGCGTGGGCGTGGTCATGCCATCACGTGCGATGCGCGTGCCGGTGACCTCGACCTCCGGCAATGCCTCGTCCGCGCGCAATGAACGGAAGGCCGGCGCATCGGCCACCGCCTGCGCTGCGCCGCCGGTGGCGCGGTCCGCGAGCCGGATGATGATCTGCCCGCGACTGCTGATCGATGCGGCGAGCCCCGTGCCGCGCAGCAGGCGCTGCAGTCCCTCATGCACCTCGTGGCGTCCGCGCAGGGCTGGCGTGCGCCGATCCTGCAGCAGCTCATAGGGAAACAGCACCGGCACGCCGGCCTGCTGCGCGAACTGCGTGACGCTCTGTGCGGCGGATCCGGCCGGGATGTCGAACTGTCTTGGCGCCGCCTGCGCCGGGAAGACCTGCAGCAGCGCCAGCAGCGCCGCGAGCCACGCGAGGATGGATGACCGCCGCTGCCGGACCGCTCGCACCGCCTCGGGTCGGTCAGCGTTTCCCGGTGATCCTGATGCTGCCGTCTGGACCACGGGACGACTCGAGTCCGAAGTTGGTGTGCAATGCCTCGAGCAGCATGTCCACGTCTCCGGCGAGCACGGAACCACCGATGGGCAGCCGCGCGGCGGCCGGGTCGGTGATGACGAACTTGACCGGCGTATAGCGCGAGAACTCGGTGAGCGCTTCCGCCAGCGGCTGGCCGCGGAACTCGATCATGCCGCGCCGCCAGGCCAGGCGCGCAGCCAGCGCATGGGCATCGAGCTGCGTCACCTGCGCGGATCCATCGGCGCCGATGCGCATCGCCTCGCCGCGATCGAGCAGGCCGGTCACCGCATCGCCGGACAGCAGTCGCACCCGGCCTTCGGTGACCACCACATCGATGGCGCCGCCCTCATGCAGGCGGATGTCGAATTCGGTTCCCACCGCCTCGACGATGTGGCCGCCGACGGCGACGCGGAACGGACGCGCCGGATCATGCGCGACGCTGAACAGTGCCTCGCCGCGCTGCAGGCGCAGCTCGCGCATGCCCGCGTCGAGGCGCAGCACCTCGACCAGCGAGCCGGTGTTGATCGCCAGCCTCGAGCCATCGGCCAGTGCATGATCGCGCTGCTCGCCGACGGCCGTGGTGAAGGTGGCTTCGGCCGCGCGGGCCAGCAGCGATGCAGCAGGCGCACTGCCGCGCTGGATCAGCCAGGTCGCCGCACCGGCGCCGACCAGTGCCACCATGAGGCTCGCCGCCAGTGCGGGGCGCACGCGCCGCCGCGGCGCGGATGTGTGGGCGGTGGATGCAGCCGCGACTGCCGGCGCTGCGGCGCCTGCCGCCTCGATCTGCTCCAGCCCCTCGGGGAACACCTCGGCCAGCGCCTTCATGGCATTGAGCTCGGACCACATGCCCGACATCTGCCGCAGCGCGCGCGCGTTCGCCGGTCGGCCCGCACACCACTTGCGCAGGCCGGCTCTCTCCTGCGTGGTGAGGCCGCGATCGAGCCGCGCCACCCACTCGGCTGCTTCCTCGCGCGCCAGCGCAAGGTCGGGGAATTCGGTGACGCTCATGACAGCCCCACCGGCTTGCCGGCGGCGGGCCGCATTTCGCGTGCCATGCGTTCGCTGCAGAGGAGCAAACCCCTGGCGATGTGCTTTTCCACCGTGCTCTGCGCGATGCCCAGCCGCATGGCGATTTCCTGCTGTGACAAACCGTAAACCTTTCTCAACACGAAGACGCGCCGGCATTGCTCCGGCAGGCTGCCCACTGCCTCGCAGAATGCGAGGAAGCGCTGTTCGGAATCGACCTGCGCCTCCACTGGCAACGCCTCGTCGATGAAGTACTCCTCATCGAGGCTGTCGAGCGAACCGGTGCGCAGGTAGCGCGCACTGGTCACATGGTCGAGCGCGACATTGCGCGCGGTGCGCAGCAGGAAGGCGCGCGCATCGCGGATGTCATGGCGTCCCTCGGCCTCGAAGCTGCGCACGAAGGCCTCCTGCAGCACGTCCTCGACGTCATTGCGGTCGACGATGCGCCGCACGGCGCGCGCCAGCATTCCCTTGCAAGCCAGATACATCGACTCGACGCCGTTCTGCGGGCGCTTGCTCATGACCAGGCCAATCCCCCCTGACCGAGTACCTCCTCATTATGGGCACTTCCAGCGGCCCGGCTCAACACGCGCCTGACTTATTTCATCTGCGGCATGGCGGAAATCTGCGGCTGGATCGTCTTGTACCGCAGAAGGGGCAATTCGCCGGCGGGTCCAGGACCCGCGCGGATTTTTTGTGCACCCATGGAAACAAGAGCAAGACAGGGGATTTTCTGATGCAGAACAGTCATGTCGCCGCAGCGGACCGCGCGTCCGCAGCTCCAGTGAATCCGGCCTGGTGTGTCGCGGTTGCGGTCGCGCTGGCGGTGGGAGCCGGTGCGGCGCAGCCAGTGGTTGGCGCGGAAGCCCAGGGCGCCGCCGACACACTGGAGCTTGAGGAAGTGCAGGTCACTGGCTCGCGCATCGTGCGCCGCGACCTCGATGCGGCCAGTCCCGTCGTGACGGTCGAAGCACAGGCCTTCGAGGAGTCGAGCACGCTGGCAGTCGAGTCGGTGCTGAACCAGCTGCCGCAGTTCGTGCCGGCCAACACGCAGTTCAACACCGGCGATGTGTTCCCGACTGCAACCAGCACGCCCGGCATCTCCACGGTGAGCATGCGCGGCCTCGGCACCAACCGCACGCTGGTGCTGGTGGATGGCCGCCGGGCGCAGCCGGCCAACTCGACGCTGGTCATCGACACCAACTCGATTCCTTCCTCGGCGCTCGAGAGCGTCGAGATCATCAGTGGCGGTGCCTCGGCGGTGTATGGCGCCGACGCACTGGGCGGCGTCACCAACTTCAAGCTGCGCAGCAATTTCCAGGGCATCGACCTGCAGTTCCGCACCGGCATCACCGAAGAGGGCGATGGCGAGGAGAACCGCGTCAGCATGCTGCTGGGCACCGGCCTCGGCCGTTCCGGCAATGCCATGCTGGGCATCGAATGGAGCGAGCGCGGTGAAGTGCTGGCCATCGACCGGCCCTTCTATCGCAATGCGCTGCATGACATGAATACCCCCGTCGGGGCCAATGGCCGCATGAACGGCTTCTCGTTCGAGGCGGTGTCCTCGAACCCTGGCGGCATGTTCACGCCCGACATCGCCTCGTTGCAGGCCGCCGCGAATGGGCTGTTCCCGGACCGTCCCGGCTTCATGCCGAACGTGCCGCTGGCCAATGCGCCGAACGGATTCATGATCAATCCGGATGGCTCGCTGTATCGCAGTGATGGCGGTGGCATCGGCGCGGTGCCCAGCACCGGCTTCGACACCTACGACTATCGCATCACGCCGGCCGGCGTGCTGATGAAGACCAACACCGACCTGCGCTACTCCAGCCCGCTGACGCGCTACTCGCTGTTCGGCAAGGCCAACTTCGCATTCAACGACGACATCGAGGCCTATTCGCAGGTCAATTTCGTCAACACGCGCAACCGGCAGGTGCTGCAGCCCTCGGGCGCGGTGGGCGGCTTTGCCGCATCCATTCCCTATGGCGATGGGGTCTATGGTCCGTCGCTGGCCGATGATGGCGTCAACACCCGGCCGGAATACCTGGCCGGTGGCGCCTATGGCCTGAGCTGCCCGGCGGTTGGCGGCTGCACGCGCTCGCAGGCCTTCCCCGTGTCGCCGGAGCTCGCCACGCTGCTCGAGGCGCGCGGCGCCAACTACTACGCGCTCGACCTGCCGGCCGGCAGCCGTCCGGCGCGTGAGTTCGATCCGGTGACCGGTGCCGAGATCCCGGTGCGCGGCGCCAACTCCAACTGGTCGATGGGCGGCACCTTCGATTTCCTTCCCCCGCGCACCATCGAGAACGGCACCACGCTGTACCAGGTGCTGGCCGGCCTGCGCGGCAACCTGCCGTTCGGCGACTGGACCTGGGACGCCTATGCGTCGCACGGCGCCACGCGCACCGACCTCGACTACATCGGCTGGGTGTCCACGCAGCGCTGGCGAGCGCTGGCGGCCGCGCCGAACTTCGGCCGCGGTGCCGACATCGCAGGTCCGGCATCCACCAGCCTGCAGTGCACCAGCGGACTGCCCGTGTTCGGTGCCTTCGAGATCTCGCAGGACTGCATCAACTCGCTGCGCGGCAACTACACCGACCGCACACGCCTGACGCAGGACATCATCGAGGCCACTGCGCAGGGCGGGCTGTTCGACCTGCCGGCCGGCGAGGTGCGGGCGGCGGTGGGTGTCACGCGCCGTGACAACGACTTCAGCTACATGCCCGATGCCACGCGCGACCGCACCAACATCATCGACTCGGTGGTCGGTTCGTTCGGCCAGGCCAATGTGTTCGGCGAGACGCGCGTCGAGGAGATCTACGGCGAGCTGCTCGTGCCGCTGCTCAGCGACCTGCCGGGCGTGCGCAACCTGGAGCTAGAGCTCGGCTACCGCTACTCCGACTATGGCAGCTCGGGCACCGTGCCCACCTGGAAGGCGCTGTTCAGCTGGACGCCGGTGGACTGGCTGCGCCTGCGTGGCGGCTACCAGCTGGCCAACCGCGCGCCCAACATCAACGAGCTGTTCCTGGATGCCAGCAGCAGTGCGGTGACGCTGAACACGGCCGATCCCTGCCAGTCGACCACCACCGCTACCTGGGGCAATCATCCGGACAACCCCGACCGCGCGGCGGCGCAGGCGCTGTGCGCGGCCATCATCGGCAACAACACCTCCGAGTTCAGCGCCAATCCGAACGCCTTCACCGGTGGACGCACCGATGGCGTGCAGCTGCAGATCACCAGCGGCAATCGCAGCCTGCAGAGCGAGGAGGGCAAGACCTGGACGCTGGGTGCGGTGGTGCGCTCGCCGTTCACGCATCCGCTGCTGTCCGCCTCGACGCTGGCGGTGGACTGGTACTCGGTGGAGATCACCGACGCGATCACGCAGGTGAGCGCGCAGACCACCTACGACCTGTGCTTCAACCGCTCCGGCACCAGCAATCCGACCTATGCCTTCGATGATCCGAACGGGGTGTGCCAGAACATCACCCGCGACGAGGTCACCGGTGTCGCATCGTTCGTGACTTCCACCTATGCCAACACCGGCACGCAGGAGACCTCGGGCATCGATGCCACGCTGAACTGGCGTGCTGCGCTGGCCGACATGGGCATGGCTTCACTGCCCGGCTTCCTGAGCCTGAACGTGTCGTACACGAAGCTGTTCGACTTCAAGGCGCAGGAGTTTGCCGGTGGCAGCACGGTGGACTATGCCGGCACCATGTCGCGTGGCGGCATGTTCGACTGGCGCACCATCACCACGCTGCGCTATGGCGCATCCGGCTGGGACGTGGGCCTGAACTGGCGGCACCTGCCGTCGATCCGGCACGCCAACTACGCCACCGATCCCGACACCCTGGTGCAGGGCGCGGGCGCCTACGATGTCTTCGGCCTCACCGGCAATTTCGACATCAATGGCAACCTGGCCGTCGGAGTGGGCGTGGACAACCTGTTCGACCGCCAGCCCGAGCGCTATGGCGCAGGACAGATGATCAACGTCTCGCCGACCAATGGTGGCGGCAGCGTGACCTACAACGGTTCCGGCAGCACCGTGGCGTCGTTCTACGACGTGCTGGGCCGCCGTTACTTCCTCAATGTGAAGCTGCGCTTCTGATCGGCGCAGCCTGACCGGCCCCCAAACGGGGACGGGGACTGGATACTGGCCACTCACTCCCGGCCAGCCCAGTCTTCGTCCCCGGACTTTTTTCCGGCAGTACGTTTCCCGGGACACGCAGAAAAAAGGGGCCGCATTGCGGCCCCTGGATCATCAGCCCTGTTGCAGTGAGCCGGTCAGCCGGTCAGCCGGTCAGCCGGTCAGCCGGTCAGCCGGTCAGCCGGTCTGCCAGAACTCCCACCAGCGCCGGTCGCGCGATTCCAGCGCGATGGACTCGTCGGGGAAGTTCTCGCGGAACACCTGCTCGGTGTTCTGCACCAGCTGGGTGTAACCGAGCCGCTCATAGCAGTGGATCATGATGCGCAGCGCATCTTTCATGGCCGGCGCGCCATCGTATTGCTCGAGGGTGTTGTGGGCGCGCTGCGCCGCAGCCACCCAGGCGCCACGATCCATGTAGTGCGCGGCCACGCGCAGCTCATAGTCGGCCAGGCGGTTGCGCAGGAAGATCATGCGCCGGCGCGAGTCATGCGCGTAGCGGCTCTGCGGAAACTGCTCGACCACGGTGCGGAACGATTCGAACGAATCCAGCGCCGTCTGCGGCACCCGCTCGGCGAGGTCGACGTTCAGCCAGCGCTCGACGCGCCATGGCGTACGCTCGAAATCGACCAGGCCGCGCAGGTAGTAGGCATAGTCGAGCCGCTCATCGGCCGGGTTCTCGCGGATGAAGGTATCGGCGGCGTCGCGCGCGGATTCCTTCTCGCCCAGGCGGTAGTAGGCATAGATGACATCGACGCGGCCGCGGCGCGCATGCGGCGTGAACGGATAGCGTGCATTCAGCGCCTCGAGGATGTTGACCGCCTCGCCCCAGTCGCTGGCGCGCAGTGCGCGTCGCCCCTGGTCATAGAGGGAGTCCGGGCCGAAGCGCGCCAGCCGCTGCTGGGCGCCATCGGGTCCGCCCGCGCAGCCGGCCAGTACCAGCGTGCCGAGGATTGCGGCCACGGTGCCGCGCAGCGAAACGGTCGGTCGGGTCATCAAGGTAGTATAGCCGAATGACTTCACCGGCCCCGATCGAGCACCAGCTGCAGCTCCCCGCCTGCCCGGGCGGCCAGCGCCTGGACCAGGCCCTGGCGGCCGCGCTGCCCCAGTACTCCCGTTCGCGACTGGCGGGCTGGATCCGCGAGGGTGCCGTGGTGCTCGATGGCCGCCCGGCGCGACCGCGCGATGCGGTGTTCGGCGGCGAGACCGTGCGGGTGCGCGCCGAGCCGGTGCTCGACGAGCGCGTGCTGCCCGAGCGCATGCCGCTGGTGGTGCGCCACAAGGATCCCCACATCTTCGTCATCGACAAGCCGGCGGGCCTCGTGGTGCATCCGGGCGCCGGCAATCGCGAGCACACGCTGCAGAACGGCCTGCTCGCGCTGGACCGCGGTCTGGCGGCCGTGCCGCGCGCGGGCATCGTGCACCGCATCGACAAGGACACCAGCGGCCTGCTGGTGGTGGCGCGCACCATCGAGGCGCATGCGGCGCTGGTGGAGATGCTGCGCGAGCATGCCATCGAGCGCGAATACGTCGCGCTGTGCGTGGGCGCGATGACCGGTGGCGGCACGGTGGACAAGCCCATCGGGCGGCATCGCACCGACCGGCTGCGCATGACGGTGCGCTCGGATGGCCGTGATGCCGTCACCCACTATCGCCTGGTGGAGCGTTTCGCCTGGCACAGCCTGCTGCGCGTAATGCTGGAGACCGGCCGCACGCACCAGATCCGCGTGCACCTGGCGCACATCGGCCATCCGCTGGTGGGCGATCCACTGTATGGCGGACGTCGCCAGCTCACCGCCGGGGCTTCTCCCGCGCAGCGCGCGGCGCTGGCCGCGTTCCGCCGCCAGGCACTGCATGCAGCCGGGCTGCGCTTCGAGCATCCGATCACCGGGCAAGGCATCGAGGTCGAGTCGCCTTTGCCGGACGACTTCGGGCAGCTGCTCGACGCGTTGCGGGCAGGCTGACGCAGCCATGCACCAGGACCTCTTCATCACGCCGGACTGGCGTGCACCTGCCGGTGTGCGGGCGATCTCGACGCTGCGTGCGGCCGGTGACATGGCGCTGCCGGATCATCTGCCGCCGGGACTGCCGTCGCCGCCGCGCTGGCTGCGACAGGTGCATGGCGTGGCCGTGGCCAACCTCGACAAGCTGCCGGCGGGCGAGCAGCCGGTGGCCGATGCATCCTTCACCACGCGACCCGATGTGGTCTGCGTGGTGCGCACCGCCGACTGCCTGCCGGTGCTGCTGGCGGCGCAGGACGGCAGCGCCGTCGCCGCCGTGCACGCCGGCTGGCGGGGACTTGCCGCCGGCGTCATCGAGGCCACCGTGGCCGCGCTGCACGCGCGACCTGGCGGAACCTGCGCATTGCAGGCCTGGCTCGGGCCCTGCATCGGACCGGACCATTTCGAAGTCGGACCGGAAGTGCGCGCGGCCTTCCTCACCGCCGACCCCGGCGCCGATGTGGCGTTCCTTCCCGGTCGCGACGGTCGCTGGATGTGCGACCTGCCGCAGCTCGCCCGGCGCCGCCTGGTACAGCTGGGCATCGCGCAGGTGAGTGACAGCGGACTGTGCACCTATGCCGATGCGGCGCGGTTCCATTCGCACCGGCGTGACGTGCAGCACCGCGGACTTGACGCCACCGGTAGAATGGCGAGTTGCATATGGCGCACCTGAGCACGCTTGGCTGGATCGTGGGTTTCACCTTGCTGGGCGGCGTGGCGGGCGTGATGGTGGCCAGCCTGTTCCTGCTGGTGCCGGAACGGTCGCGGGCGCGATCGCTGCCGCTGATGGTGTCCTTCGCCACCGGTGCATTGCTTGCGGCGGCATTGCTGGGCCTGCTGCCCGAGGCCATCGAAATGGCCGGACCCGAGAACCACGGTGCGGTGGGCATGGCCGTGCTCGGCGGCATCGCGCTGTTCTTCATCCTCGAGAAGCTGGTCATCTGGCGTCACTGCCACGAGGACCAGTGCGAGACCCATGCGCCCGTGGCGCACCACGGCCATCACCATGATCCGCGCCAGGCCACGCCGGGCACGATGATCCTGGTGGGCGACACCATCCACAATGTGCTCGATGGCGTGCTGATCGCCGCGGCCTTCCTGATCGACGTGCGCCTGGGCGTGGTCACAGGGCTTGCCGTGCTGGCCCACGAGATCCCGAGCGAGGTGGGCAACTTTGCGGTGCTGCTGAACAGCGGCATGACGCGGCGGCGCGCCTTCGGCTGGAACCTGATCACCGCGCTGGGCGCGGTGGTGGGCGGGGTGATCGGTTTCTTCGCGCTGTCGGCGGTAATGCCGCTGCTGCCCTATGCGCTGGCGGTGTCGGCCGCCAGCCTGCTGTACGTGGCGGTTGCGGACCTGATCCCCGGGCTGCATCGGCGCACCGGCATGCAGGACGGCCTGTTGCAGGTGGTGCTGATCGGCCTCGGGGTGGCCCTGGTCGGGATGGTGGGGCACCTGGCGCCGCATTGAAGCCCCGCAAGGCCCTCCTTGCGGCCTTGCCATATTGAATCGCGCCCGGATGTCCCCACAATCCCGGACATGCGCAATGAAAGACTCACCAGCCGTTTCCAGGAAGCCCTGGCCGATGCCCAGTCGCTGGCCGTGGGCCGCGACAACCAGATCATCGAGCCGGCCCATCTGCTCCTTGCCCTGCTCGAACAGCAGGGTGGCACGCTGCGGCCGCTGTTCGCCAAGGCCGGCGCCAATGTGCCGAAGCTGCGCACCGAGCTGGGCGCGCTGCTCGACCGCCTGCCAAAGGTGGAGGGAACGCCCGGTGAGGTGCATGTCTCGCAGGACCTCTCGCGCCTGCTGAATGTCACCGACAAGCTGGCGCAGCAGCGCGGCGATGCCTATATCTCCAGCGAGCTGTTCGCGCTGGCCGCGGTGGAAGACCGCGGCGAGATGGGGCGCCTGCTGAAGGCGGCAGGCCTGACGAAGGCGGCACTGGAAAAGGCCATCGAGGAAGTGCGCGGCGGGGAGGCGGTGAATGATCCCAACGCCGAGGACAACCGCCAGGCGCTGTCGAAGTACACCATCGACCTCACCGAACGCGCCGCCAGCGGCAAGCTCGATCCGGTGATCGGCCGGGACGACGAGATCCGCCGTACCGTGCAGGTGCTGCAGCGGCGCACCAAGAACAACCCGGTGCTGATCGGCGAGCCGGGTGTCGGCAAGACCGCGATCGTCGAGGGCCTGGCGCAGCGCATCGTCAATGGCGAGGTGCCCGAGGGACTGAAGAACAAGAAGATCCTTGCGCTCGACATGGGCGCGCTGATCGCCGGCGCGAAGTTCCGTGGCGAGTTCGAGGAACGCCTGAAGGGCGTGCTGAAGGACCTGGCGAAGCACGAGGGCCAGGTGATCCTGTTCATCGACGAGCTGCATACCGTGGTCGGCGCGGGGAAGGCCGAAGGCGCGATGGATGCCGGCAACATGCTCAAGCCGGCGCTGGCGCGCGGCGAGCTGCATTGCGTGGGCGCCACGACGCTGGATGAATACCGCAAGTACATCGAGAAGGATGCGGCGCTGGAGCGTCGCTTCCAGACCGTGCTGGTGGATGAGCCCTCGCTGGAAGACACCATCGCCATCCTGCGCGGCCTGAAGGAGCGCTATGAGGTGCACCATGGCGTGGAGATCACCGATCCGGCCATCGTCGCCGCGGCGCAGCTCTCGCACCGCTACATTTCGGGGCGCAAGCTGCCGGACAAGGCCATCGACCTGGTGGATGAGGCCGGCGCGCGCATCCGCATGGAGATCGACTCGAAGCCGGAAGAGATGGACCGCCTCGAGCGGCGCATCATCCAGCTGCGCATCGAGGAAGTGGCGCTGAAGAAGGAGGACGATGACGCCTCGAAGAAGCGCCTGGCCGCATTGCGGGAAACGCTGCAGGAACTGGAGCGGCAGTACGCCGACCTGGAGGAGATCTGGAAGGCCGAAAAGGCCACGCTGCAGGGCGCCGCCTCGGTGAAGGAGGAGCTGGAACGCTGCCGCGTCGAGCTGGAATCCGCGCGCCGCGCCAACGACCTCTCGCGCATGGCCGAGCTGCAGTACGGCCGGATTCCCGAGCTGGAAAAGCAGCTGGCCGCCGCGCAGGCCGCCGAGCAGAAGCCCACGCAGCTGGTGCGCAACAGCGTTACCGAAGAGGAGATCGCCGAGGTGGTCTCCAAGTGGACCGGCATCCCGGTGGCCAAGATGCTCGAGGGCGAGAAGGACAAGCTGCTGCGCATGGAAGAGGCGCTGGGCAAGCGCGTGGTGGGCCAGGAGGAGGCGCTGCGCATCGTGGCCAGCGCCATCCGTCGCGCGCGCGCCGGCCTTGCCGATCCGCGCCGGCCGAATGGTTCGTTCCTGTTCCTGGGGCCCACCGGCGTGGGCAAGACCGAGCTGTGCAAGGCGCTGGCAGAATTCCTGTTCGACAGCGAAGACGCCATCGTGCGCGTGGACATGTCCGAGTTCATGGAGCAGCACTCGGTGGCCCGCCTGATCGGCGCGCCGCCGGGCTACGTGGGTTACGAGGAGGGCGGCTACCTGACAGAGGCGGTGCGCCGCCGCCCCTATTCGGTGGTGCTGCTCGACGAGGTGGAGAAGGCGCACCAGGACGTGTTCAACGTGCTGCTGCAGGTGCTGGATGACGGCCGCCTCACCGACGGGCAGGGCCGCACCGTCGACTTCCGCAACACAGTGATCATCATGACCTCGAACCTGGGCTCGGATGTGATCCAGCAGCTGGCCGGCGAGAAGCTCTACACGCAGATGAAGAAGGAAGTGATGGACCGGGTGCAGGCGCATTTCCGCCCCGAGTTCATCAACCGCATCGACGACATCGTCGTGTTCCA
>CAYQJU010000001.1:0-161962 GCA_964417875.1 uncultured Steroidobacteraceae bacterium | reverse complement strand
GCGGCGGAATCAAGGGCGGCCAGCACATCGCGATGCCCAAGGACACCCCGCACGCCAACATCCTGCTGACCATGGCGCAGCGTGCAGGCGTCAACATCGAGTCGTTCGGCGACTCGACCGGCGTGCTCAGCGAAGTCTGAACATGCTGCGAAAGACCAGGTATGCAGTAGCGGCCGCCCTCGCGGCCGCCATGCTCGGAGCGTCCGCGCCATCGTTCGCGGACGTGTCCGGGGATGTGGATGCGCGTCGTCCCGATGGCAGCACGCCCCTGCAGTGGGCTGCCTTCGCCGGCGACGTGGAAGAAGCCCGCCGGCTGATCGCGGCGGGCGCCGACGTGCGGGCGCAGAACAACTACGGCATCAACGCGATGCTGCTGGCGGCCGACATCGCCAGCACCGACCTGATCCGGCTGCTGCTCAAGCACGGCGCCGATGCCAACACAGCCAATGCGGACGGCGAGACCCCGCTGCACCTGGTTTCCCGGGCCGGCAACATCGAGGCAGCGAAGCTGCTGCTGAAGGCCGGCGCGAAGGTCGATGCCCGCGAGAGCTTCGGCGAGCAGACACCGCTGATGTGGGCCGTGGTCCGCCGCCATCCCGAGATGGTGCAGTTCCTGATCGAACAGGGCGCGGACGTGAACGCCCGCGCCGCGATCCGCGATTACCAGCGCGTGGCCACGGCCGAGAGCCGGGCCAAGTCGCTGGACCGTGGCGGCCTGACGCCGCTGATGTATGCGGCGCGCGAGAACTGCCGTGAATGCACCGAGATCCTGATCGAGAACGGCGCCGACGTGAACCTGCCGGATCCCTCCGGCGTGCCGCCGGTGGTCATCGCGATGATCAACGGCAACTGGGACATCGCCAAGCGCATCGTCGAGGCGGGCGCCGATGTGAACCAGTGGGACATCTTCGGCCAGGCGCCGCTGCATGTGGCCATCGCCAACATGAGTGGCGGCAGCCGCGGCGGCAATCCGCTCGACTCCGGCAAGCCGCAGACGGCCACCGGCGAAGAGCTGGTGCAGATGCTGATCGAGCGTGGCGCCAACCCGAACCAGCAGACTTATTTCCGTCCCGCCGTGCGCGGCGGCGGCGGCCGTGGCACCACGCCCTTTCTGGTGGCCGTGGGCACGGGCAATCTCGACCTGGTGAAGCAGCTCGTGGCCCAGGGGGCCCATGTGACGCTCGCGACCTCCGAGGGCACCGGCGCCATCCATGCGGCCGTGCAGGCGCGCGGCGGCGGCGGCTTCGGCGGCCGTGGTGGCGGTGGTGGTCCTCCGGGCGGGGGCGCAGGCCCTGGCGGGCCCGGCGGCGGTGGTCCGGCGGCCGCTCCGCGCACCAACCCGCAGGTGGAACTCATCAAGTACCTCGCCGATCAGGGCGCAGAGGTGAACCTGATGGCGCAGCGCCACTTCCTGCAGCGCAGCCGCGGCGGCTCGCCGCTGCACTATGCGGTGCGCAGCGGCGGCAACCGGCAGGTGATCGAGACGCTGCTGGAGCTGGGGCTCGACATCAATGCCAAGGACGAGGACGGACTGACGGCGCTCGACTATGCGATGGGCCGCGGCTACGTGCCCTTCCTGCAGATGCCGCAGCCTCCGAACCGGCCGCTGGCCGATTACCTGCGCGGCCTCGGCGCCAACGTCGAACTCGACGCCACGCCCGACTGGCCGCCGCAGGGCCCTCCCATTGCCACCGCGGTGTATGACTCCGTCGTCTGGCCCGTTGACCCAGTAGGCCCCTGATGTCCATTTCCCGTCGAAATTTCCTGCGTGATGGCGCGCAGACCGTTGCGGCTGCCTCGCTGCTGGGCACTGCTGCCCTTTCCGGCTGTGCCAGCCAGGGTGGCGCCGCAACCGGCGCCGCTGCCGGCGCCTCCTCCGCGAAGGCGGCCGTGGCGCGCAGCATCGCCGCCAGCGACCTCGTCGTGCGCGAGGTCGGAGGCCTGACGGTCATCGAGGGTGCCGGCTGTAATGTCGTCGCGCTGCGCGGCCCCGAGGGCGCGCTGATGATCGATGGCGGACTGGCGGCCAACTCGGCCGTGCTGCTCCAGTCGGTGCTCTCGAACACCGGTGCGAACCGCGTGCACACGCTGATCAACACGCACTGGCATCCGGAGCAGACCGGCTCGAACGAAGCCGTCGGCAAGGCCGGTGGCAGCATCATTGCCCACGAGGTGACCAAGCTTGCGCTGGGCGCGAAGGTGGGCAACCGTTCGGCGATGTACGAGGGTCATTACGGGCCGCTGGCCAGCGAGGGCCTGCCCACGGTGACCACGTATAACAAGGGTGCACTGGAGTTCGCCGGCGAGCCGGTGGAATACCGCTATCTGCCCGGCGCGCACACCAATGGCGACCTGTTCGTCTATTTCCCGCGCCGCAACGTGCTGGTGGCGGGCGGGCCGGTGGGTTCGGACCGCTGGCCGGTGATCGACTACCTCAACGGCGGCTTCATGCATGGCTTCATCCGTTCCTACGAGATCCTCGTCGAGACGGTGAACAGCGAGACCATCGTGATCCCGGCGAATGGTCCGACCCTCACCGGTGCGGACATCGTCACGCACCACGAGGTCTACATGGACCTCTTCAAGCAGTTCTTCGTGCTGTTCAACAAGGGTTTTGGCCCCACCGACGTGGCGGCCTTCAACCGCGGCGTGGAGTTCATGGGTGTGGGCCAGGTGGTAGCCGACCGGCCGCTGATGCGCGAGCCGGGCAAGACGCTGCAGGCGAAGCTGGGCAATGCCGACCAGTTCCTGGAGCATGCCTACCGCAGCACGCAACTGGCGACGATTCCGCACTGATCCGACGCATTCCCCGGCGCGTGTCCTGCGCGCCGGGGACGGCCTCCTCCGCTAGGATGAGGCCATGAGCCTTCCCCGATTCCCGCTTCCCCTGGCGGCCGCCATGCTGGTTCTGGCCGGTGGTTGCGCCACGCCCGGTCCCCGCGCGGACGCGGCGCGGCTGCAGCAGCTGGAGGATCGCGAGGCCATCCGCCAGCTGCTGGTGGACTACGGCGCGACGCTGGACCGGCGGGACTTCGCCGCCTTCGGCGCACTGTTCGCGCGCGATGCGGAATATGTAGCCGGTGCCCCGGTGCGTGGACCCGATGCCATCCGCGCGCAGCTGGAGCGCATCATCGGCGAGAACCCGTCCAGCCTGCCCGGACCGAATTTTCACCTGTCGTTCAATCCGTCGATCACGCTGCAGGGCGATCGCGCCTCGGTGGTGAGCCTTGGCGCCTATACCGCGCCGGACGCGGCCGGCGGTGCGACGCGGATGGTGTTCTTCGTGTGGTACCGGGACGAACTGGTGCGCGAGGACGGGCGCTGGAAATTCCGGCGGCGCGAGACCGGCAGCGGGGCATTGCCGGCGATGCCGCCGGCATCGGCACCGACACCTGCACCGCCGCGCTGAGCATGCAGGTCCGCAGCTTTCCGCCCATCGGCAATGCCCGCGCCACGCGGCTGATCCTGGGCACCATGCCGGGAAAGATGTCGCTGGTGGCGCATGAGTACTACGCGCATCCGCGCAATGCCTTCTGGGACATCATGCAGCAGCTGCTCGGCATCGCCCGCGCCCTGCCCTATGCAAAGCGCGTACAGGCGCTGGAGAAGCATGGCATCGCGGTGTGGGACGTACTGGCCGCCTGCACGCGCAGCAGCAGCCTGGATTCGGACATCGTCGCCGACAGCATCGTGCCGAACGAGTTCGTGCCCTACCTCACCACGCACCCGGCCATCCGCACGATCTATTTCAACGGCAACTCGTCGCGGCGGCTGTTCGAACGGCATGTACTGCCCGGGCTGACTTCGCGGCAGCAGCAGATCGCGCGGGTGACACTGCCGGCAACCAGTCCCGCGCATGCGCGCATGACCCGGGTGGAGAAGGTGCGGGGGTGGCGGATGATCCTCAAGCACTGAGGCGATAGCCGCCGTTAAAGGGCGGGGATCAGCGCGTTGTGGTCGGCCGTCAAATTTGCGGCCGCCCGGCGTCTTTACATCATGGACAGGAAAGACCGAATGCCCGAAGGAGCCACTGAGTGGTTCCAGGCCCAGGTGGCGCCGCACCTGCCGACCCTGTTCCGGGTCGCCTACCGCCTGGTGCGCAATCGCGCCGACGCCCAGGACCTGGTGCAGGATACCTGTGTCGCCGCCTGCGAGCACCGGGCCAGCGTCAATGGCGCGGATCAGCCGGTGCGCTGGCTGTTGCGCGTGCTGCACAACTGCTTCATCGACCGCACCCGGCGGCGCAAGCGCGCGAACCTCGTGTCCCTGGATGAGGCCAATGCGGCGCAACCCCTGGTCAGCGCTCTGCCGGGACCGGAAGTTTCCATGCTGCATACGGATGCACAGCGCGCCGTGGCACGGGCCTTTCTCCAGCTCGAACCCATGCAGCGCACCTTGCTGGTGCTGCGCCTGGAGGGCTACGGCCTGGGCGAGATCGAATCGATCACCGGCATTCATCGCGCCATGCTCGGGTCCCGGTTGCATCGGGCCCGCAACAGCCTCGCGCGTCACCTGGAACAACAGACCGGAGCGACCAGTGCGGCGCTCCTGATCGGGAGCAGCCCATGAATTGCCAAGACGTCAACGAAATCCTGGACAGCCTGTCGGTCGATGGCCTGCCGTCCGGGCAGCGGCAGCAGGTCGAGGCCCATTTGGTGACCTGCGCAGACTGCGCGCGCGCCTGGAATGCGCAATTCGCGCTCGCGGCGCTGCCCGATGAGCCGATGCCGGCCGGACTCGGCGGGCAGTGCCTGGCGATGGTCGCTGCACACGTACCGGCGGCCGCCTCCACCCGCAGGCATGACCATCGCCGCCACCTGATCTGGGGTTCGCTCACGGCGGTGGCGGCCGCTGCCATCATGTTGCTGTGGCTGCCGCGGGAGGAACCATGGACGACTCCCGCAGGAACAGTGCCGGCATCCGGAGTTGAAGCGGAATCGCAGGCCCCAGCTGTCGCCACCGCCGTGGAGACGGCGGCGGAGGAAGAATCGGCGCCAGGTCTCCCGGGATCGATGGCGGTCGGGCTGGCGCCGGGACCCGGGATCACGGTGGAAGTGGGCGTGCAGGAACCTGCGCCGATGGGGCCGGATGGGCTTCAGGCCATCGTCGCAGACCCCTATGCGCGGCAGGTGAAGCAGTCACTGCACGCTGCGCTGGTCGGGGAACTGCGCAAGGTTCCGAACCTGGAGGTCGTGCAGGAAGTTCCAGCGCAGCTGGTTGCCCCCGCACGGCACTATCGCCTCAAGATCCTTTCACTTCAGATGTACGGAGTTGATGGCCGTCCCCAGCGCAAGGAAAACCAGTACACCCTGGCTCTCAACGTGGAAGAAGTGAAATCCAGCGGATCCACCATCCCGCGCCCACTTCCTTTTGCATTTGCCGTGGATCCGCTGGCGACCTGCACGAACCCCGATGACCCCTCGACCAGGCCATGCGACGTCTCCACGACGGCAGCCTTCCTGGTGCGAGAACTGCGCAAGCAGATCTTTCCGGCTGACCTGTCAGTGATCCAGCCGATGCAGGCCAGGTTCCGGGACTTCTCGCTCCCGCCCGATGAACGTTTCCAGGCGTTCGTGGAATTGTTCAAGCTGCAGGCCAAGGCGGATGGCAAGGACCTCCTGGGCGACCCGCAAGTGGTGCGTGCAGCAGTCGAGCTGTCGCAGCTCACGGATGCGACGCATCGGGCACAGCTCTGGCGCGCGCTGCGCGGCATTGGTGATCCGGAACTGGTCGATCCACTGCTCACATCATTGCAACAGGATTCCGGAGAAGCCCGCATCGCGGCAGCCGAGACGCTGGCTGTGGATTTCAGCGGTAATCCGCGCGTGCTGGCGGCACTGGAATCTACGGCGATCTCCGATCCGGACGCCCTCGTGCGCGCATTGGCCCGACGCGGCGTGAGCGGTGAAGGAGCGTGGCAGGCCTACGTGGAGTCTTCGCTGAAGGACTCCACGCTGCCGGCTTCCCGGCGTATCGAGGCATTGCTGCATGAACTGTATCCGCCGGACACGATCAACGGGATCCCCGATGGTTCACCGGCCAGCTACAGACAGATCCTTCAGGATCTCGACGACGCCTCGGTCGCGGCACTGGCCGAGGTCTTCCCCAAAGCAGAGCAGTTGCGCAAATGGCCTGGAAACAACCTCATCGGAAACTTTGCGGGCGCGCACAGCCAGCACCCGGCGGTGAAGCAGATGCTGTTGACCGTGCTCGCGCAGGATAGCCGCGCCCCGAACCGGTCGGTCGCCGGTGAAATGCTGGCTGTACGTCATGCCGGGGATCCGCAAGTAAGGCAGGCGTTGACCAGGGCAGCCAGCACCGATCAGGACGCCTCGGTGCGCGACTACCTGCGCCAGGTCCTGGACCGGGGTGACGTGAAGAAGGCCATGCAGGCACCTGCTCCGTGAGGATCCGCCGCCTCTCATGACGTGCTGGCAGCCTGGATGCAGGCTGGCCAGCAGCGCAAGGCCATGTTCCGATGGGACATGTGCTACAACATGGCCGTCAGGGAGGGGCGGCAATGAGCGGACGAGACGATCCACACAGCAGGATTGCGGCGCATACATCGTGGACCCGGAACATCCTTGCGAGGCTTGCAGGTTGCGTGCTGGCCCTTGGTTTCTGGCTCGTGGCGCTGCCCGCGGCCGCGCAGACGGCCAGCGCCGACAAGCGGTTGTCACTGACCATCTACAACTCCAATCTCGCGCTGGCCGAGCACGTGCGGCCGCTGCGCGTCGCGGCGGGCACGCACCGCATCGACTTCGCGGGCGTGTCGGCGCAGATCGTGCCGCAGACCGTGAGCTTCTCCGGGCCGGGGCTCTCGATCCTCGAGCAGAACTTCGACTACGACCTGCTGACACCGCAGAAGCTGATGGAGAAAGCCATCGGGCAGCAGGTGCGTATCGTGCGCACCAACCCGGCAACCGGCCAGGAGACGCAGGAGACCGCAGAGGTCCTCTCAACGGCCGGCGGCGTGGTGCTGCAGATCGGTGACCGCATCGAGGTGCTGCGCGAGGATGGCATTCCGGCCCGCGTGATCTTCGACGAAGTGCCGTCAAACCTGCGCGCCAGCCCCACGCTTTCCATTCTCGCGAACGCCGACCGGGCCGTGGATGGCGACGCTACCCTGGCCTATCTCACCCGCGGCCTGTCGTGGAATGCGGATTATGTGGCGGTGTTCGACGAAGCGCACGGCCAGGTGTCAATGCAGGGCTGGATCACCCTGCGCAACAACTCCGGGACCACGTTCGAGAATGCGCATCTGCAGCTGGTCGCGGGCGACATCAATACCGTCAACGATGAGGCGCAATGGTGGCGCAACTATGAGCAGCGGCGCAGCAACGCAAATGTGCGGCGCGCTGCCGGCGTGGAAGCTTCGGCCCGCGAGCAGCTCGCGGACTACTACGTTTACCCGATCGCGCAGGCGACAACGGTGGCCAACAGCCAGACGAAGCAACTGAGCTTCCTCAGCGCGGAGCGTGTGAAGGCGGACAAGGGCTACGAGCAGACGTTCTTCGCGCTGCAATCCCGGGACGAGCCCGTTGCCGCAGAGGTGCGCGTGCGTTTCTCGAACTCGCAGGCCGCCGGTCTCGGTGATCAACTGCCCAGCGGCATCGTGCGGGTGTATGCGCGCGATGCGCGCGGCCAGCCGCAGTTCATCGGCGAGGATCGCGTCGGGCACACCAGCGCCGGGTCCGAACTGGCGCTGAAGACCGGCGATGCGTTCGACGTGACGATCCAACCCACGCTCCGGGAAACCCGCAGCGCGGGACGACGCGACACGGATTTCTCAATGTCCTACCTGGTGCGCAACGCGCGCACGGAGCCGGTCACCGTGACGGTCCGCCAGGACAACCTCTGGCGCTTCAACGAGGTGCGCGCCGAGTCCCATCCGGGGCGGCGCACCGATGCGGACAGCTTCGCCTGGGACGTGCCCGTGCCCGCCAACGGCGAAACCGAGCTCACATTCACGATCCGGCAACGCTGGTAAGCGTGTTGGGAAGCCTGCGGTGAGGTGGCAGAGCTCGGCAGGTGCGGCGGTGCCTGCACTGGTGCGGTCGGCGCTGAAGGCGATGGCCACGCTGGCCGTGGCGGCGGCCTGCGCCATGACTCCGGCCGTTGCACAGGTCGTGATGACCGCGGAACCGCTGGACACAGCAACGGCAGGCGTGGAAACTACGGTTTACTCGCCGCGCGCGGACGCCGTGGCCATCACCATCTATCGCGACGATCTTGCGCTGATCACCGAGACGCGGACGGTGGACCTGCCCGCGTCAGCCGCCACTCTGGTCATCGAAGGAGTCGTCGGGACACTGCTGCCGCAATCGGCCGTGATCGCCGACCTCGCACGGCCGCTGGCGGAAGCCAATTTCGATTTCGACCGGCTGACCCCGCGCGCGCTGCTGCAGCGCTCCGTCGGCGAAAGCGTGATCGTGACGCGGACCAACCCCGCCACGGGCGTCGCGACGCGCGCGGCGGCAACCGTGGTCTCGGCCGGCGAAGGGGTCATCCTCAGGTTCGAAGAGGGGCACGAGGCGCTGTACTGCTCGGGACTGCCGGAGCGCCTGGAGTTCGCACGGATACCGGACGGCCTGCGCGCCAAACCCCGGCTGTCCGTGCAACTCGCGCCGGGCGAGGCGGGTCGGCGTACCGTGAAGGTGAGCTATCTCGCACACGGCTTCGGGTGGAGCGCCGACTACGTTGCGCGATTGAACGAGCGGGGCAACCGCATGGATCTCAGCGGCTGGGCCACGCTGGAAAACCGCACGGATACCGCGTTCGACCAGGCCGAGGTGCAGCTCGTTGCCGGCCGGCTCAACATTCTTGCGGCCGCCGACGGTGGCAGCCGCGATCCAACGCGCGAATACGCTGCGGTTTCCACGTCGGATCAGGCCGATGTGGTCGTTCCGGACACCAGGTCGTGGAACCTCCTGCAGCGCATGAACGCTCAGGCGAATGGGCTCACCCTGTTGAGCAACTGCTTCGCCTCTCCCATCCCGGCACAATCCGGCGATCTTTTCCTGAATTCGATCGCGAACCTGCGCGGAATGGACCCTTCATTGGGGTCGCGCACCCTGACGTTGGTCGATGGACGACGCCGCATCAACGCCGCGGAGCGCGAGGTACTGGGTGATTACCATCTGTATCGTCTTCCCTGGCGCACGGATCTCGCCTCGCGCCAGATCAAGCAGGTGCTGTTCCTCGACAAACCCGAGGTGCGCGTCGAGCGTGTCTACAGCTTCCGCCGTCACGCGCTGACGGAATTCCCGACCGAAGACGTCGTGAGGCCGGATCTGGTCATCCGCTGGGAGAACACCGCAAGGGCCGGCCTGGCAGAACCGCTGGCGCGCGGTACCGTACGGGTGTTCGAGCCCTACGCAGGGCGCGAAGTCTTTGCGGGTGAAGCCCGGATCGAAGACCGGCCTGTCGGACTGCCGGTGGAACTGCCGATCAGCCGGGCCCTGAACGTCATGCTGGAAGTGGATACGCGCCTTGCCCGTTCAGGCTCCGGGGACCGGATGCGCACCACAGCCGCAGCCGATTACCGGATCGTGAACAACAAGAGCGTGCCGATCGACATCGAGATCCGGCATACGGTCGAAAACCGCTATCGCAACCTGCAGGTCGAGCAGTCTTCGCGAAAGGCGGGACGCAAGTATGGTGATCTGGCCTGGCGTTTCACGGTACGGCCGGGCGAGGACGTCCTGCGCTACCGTCTGTCGGCGCTTGAGTTCATGGAGTAGCGGGCGCACCCGCATTCGCTGGCGCCAGGTACGCCGCAATGCGGTCCAGGTCCTCATCCGGCAGTTCAGCGCGCGAGAAGCGCGGCATGCTCTGGATGCCATTGCGCACCACGGTCCGCACGTACTGGGCATTCAGATCCGTACGGTTTTCCAGCAATGCGCGCTCCGCCCCGAGGCGCCGGCCCAGCATGAAGGTCCCGGTGCCGCCATCGAGATGACAGGGGCCGCAGTGCCGCTTCCAAAGCGCCTGCACCTGGCCCTGCGGTTCGTTCGCATCGGCATGAGATGCCATCGCCATCACTGCCAGCAGCGTGACGCATGCGATCCCGCCACGCCTCATGCCTTGCCCCTGCGATCCCGATATTTTGCCGGCCAGATGCCATTGCGCCCCGGCGCGAGGATGCCCTGTGGATCCAGCGCGTCCTTCACCTGCTCATTCAGCCGCCGCAGCGCGTGATCATTGAAGCCGAAGCTGCCGGCGACTTCATCCATGTAGCCCAGGTGCGTGCGGTACTCGCCATATCCGGCCGCGGCCGCATCCTGCACCAGCGTGCCGAAGAGCTCGCGCACACGGCGGGTCATGTCGGCATTGTCGCGGTCGTAGATCATCAGGTTCACATTGATCACGTGGCGACCGCAGATGTAGAAGGTGCCGGAATAGTCGATGCCGGCCTCCGCGAAACGCTGGCGCGTGCGCTGCAGCTGTTCCACCACGAGGCGTCCATCCGGCGGCAGCACCGGCGAGAAGCCGATATGGCCACCGCGGCCACCATGCCAGTTCACGATCTGCAGCGGGAACACGCCGGGTGACGGTCCGCCATAGCTGCCGTCGCTGCGCTGCCAGCGCGAGATCGTGAACGGCAGTTCGGTGTGCGCGGCAAAGGCCCGCTGGATCACCCGAGCCTGCGCTTCGTTCACTTCCGGATCGCCATACAGGCGCAGCGTGAAGTTCCACCAGCCGGCGTTGTGCTGCTCCATGATGGCGCGCACCACACTGTCGGGCAGCGGGCCCTCACCCTGGTACCAGTCGCGACGCTGCGAGGTGGTGGTGGCCGCGGCCATGTAGGCGGTGACGCCGACGTTGTGATTGACGATGCCCTGGATGCGCAGCGGCGTGAGCACGTCCACCAGCCAGGCCAGGTCTTCCGGCTGCGGCAGCTTCATCGACAGGCTCAGCGTCGCTTCCGGCGCCGGCATCAGCCACAGTCCCAGCTTCGTCACGATGCCGAAGTTCGACTGCACGAACATCTGGTCCCAGGAAGGACCGAAGCCGTTCTTGAACAAGGGCCAGGTGCGGTTGCCTTCCATCGCCCCCATGCCGGTGCGCACCAGCTCGCCCGAGGGCAGCACCACTTCCATGCCGCAGATCTGGGCGCCATGGTCGCCATAGGGCGTGGAGCTGAAGCCGCGTTCCAGTGCATTGCCCATCACGCTGCCCCAGGCATTGCCGGGCAGCGACAGCCACAGCGGCAGGTTGCGCGAACTCACATGGTCGTGCAGGTCATAGAAGCCGACGCCCGGCTCCACCACGCAATAGCCGAAGCGCTCGTTCACCTCGAGGATGCGCCGCATGCGCGACAGGTCGAGGATGACGCTGCCGGCCATGCGCGGCGCGGCGCCGCCATAGCCGAAGTTCTTGCCGCGCGAGATCGGCCACAGCGGAATGCGATGCTGGCTGGCGAGGCGCACGATGGCCTGCACCTGGGCGGTGGATTCCACCGACACGGCGGCAGAAGGCGCATGGGCCTCTTCATTGCCCGGCGCATAGATGTCGAGGTAGGTCTCGCGGTCCAGGTCGGTGTCGAGCACCCACTCGCGGCCGACGACTTCGGCAAACGCCGTCAGCGCGCGCTGGAATTGCCGCTCGGAAATCCCGGGAGGAAGGATCAGGCGCATGGCCGGACTATAGCCGCACCACGCCCGCGGGCCGATAGCGCCGGACGCTCAGCCGCGGCTGGCAGCGCTCCGGCCGGCTTCGGCAGCCTCCAGCAGGCCCTTGCCGGCGAGCCAGTCGCGATCGAACAGCCGCGACACGTACTTGGCGCCGCCATCGCACAGCACGGTGACCACGGTATGCCCCGGCCCCAGCTCGCGCGCCACGCGCACCGCGGCGGCCACGTTGATGCCGCTGGTGCTGCCGACGAACAGGCCTTCCGCCTGCAGCAGGCGATACACCATGCTGACTGTCTCGGAATCCTCGATGTGCACGGCGTCATCCACCGGCGCATCCCTGAAGTTGTCGGTGATGCGGCCGATGCCGATGCCCTCGGTGATCGAGCCAGAGCCGGTGGCCTTCACCTCGCCCTGGCGAACGAAGCTGAACAGCGCGCTGCCGGGTGGATCGGCCAGCACGGTGCGGATCTGCGCACGCTTCGACTTCAGGAACTCCGAGGTGCCGGCCAACGTGCCGCCGGTGCCGCAGGCGGCCACGAAGGCATCGACGCAGCCCCCGGTCTGCTCCCAGATCTCCGGTCCCGTCGATTCCACATGCGCGCGACGGTTGGCAGTGTTGTCGAACTGGTTGGCCCACACGGCATTGGGCAGTTCATCGGCCAGCCGGCGCGCCTGGTGCTGGTACTGCGCCGGATTGCTGTAGGGCACTGCGGGCACCTTGCGCACCTCTGCCCCGAGCGATTCGATCAGGCGGTATTTCTCCGGCGACTGGTTGTCCGGCATCACGATCACGCAGCGGTAGCCGCGTGCATTGCAGACGTGCGCGATGCCGATGCCGGTGTTGCCGGCCGTGCCCTCGACCACGGTGCCGCCGGGCTGCAGCACGCCGCGTGCCTCGGCATCGAGCACGATCCAGCGCGCGGCACGGTCCTTCACCGATCCGCCGGGGTTCATGAACTCGGCCTTGGCGAGGATCTCGCAGCCGGTTTCCCGGCTCAGCGTGTTCAGGCGCAGCAGTGGCGTGTGGCCCACTGCATCGATGAAACCCTTGCGAAGACTCATGCCGTGCTGCTTCCTTTTTCTTCTGCGGCCGGCGCCGACCCGGCGATGAGGCCCTTGACCTGCGCCAGTGCGGCCACTTCTCCGACCACCATCAAGGTCGGCGATCTTAACCGCGCGGCCGCGACGGTGGCGGTGAGATCAGCCACGGTGGTGGTCAGCACGCGCTCGTCGGGCCAGGTGGCGTGCTCCAGCAGCGCCACCGGAGTGGTGGCGGGCAGCCCGTTGGCCAGCAGCTGCTCCGCGATGTAATCGGCGCGCGCGCCGCCCATGTAGAACACCAGCGTGTGATGCGGCTGCGACAGCGACTTCCAGTCCAGGTGCACGGCCTGCGCGCCGGTGGCGGTGACAAAGGTGACCGCCTGGGACATTCCGCGATGGGTCAGCGGCATGCCGGCACTGGCCGCAGCGCCCAGTGCCGCGGTGATGCCCGGCACCACCACCACCGGGATGCCCGCCTCGCGCAGCACGGCCAGCTCCTCGCCGCCACGGCCGAACACGAAGGGATCACCGCCCTTCACGCGCGCCACGCGGCGACCGGCGCGCGCATGTTCCAGCAGCAGCGCGTTGATGTAATCCTGCGTGTGCTCGTGCTGGCCGGGCGTCTTGCCCACGTTGATCTTCATCGCATCGCGGCGCGCGCGGCCGAGGATGGCCTCGGGCACAAGGCGGTCGTACAGCAGCACATCGGCCTGCTGCAGCAGCTGCTGCGCGCGCAGCGTCAGCAGGTCCGGATCACCCGGCCCCACGCCAATCAGGTAGGCCTCGCCGCCGGTGCCGGCCGGCGCGGCGCCGGCCGCATCGAGGCTGCGCTGCATGGCCTGGTCCGCGCCACTGGCATCGCCGGCCAGCAGGTTGGTGGCCACCGGGCCATTGAAGAACGCATCCCAGAAACGCAGCCGCGCGGGCAGCTCCGGCAGCGCGCGGCGCACGGCTTCACGCCAGCGGCCGGCATAGTCGGCCAGCTGGCCCAGCCGCTCGGGCAGCAGCGCCTCGATCTGCGTGCGCACGCGGCGGGCCAGCGTCGGCGAACTGCCGGCGGTGCCCACCGCCACGATCAGCGGCGATCGATCGACAATGGCCGGAAAGATGAAACCGCAGCGTGCGGCGTCATCGACCACATTCACCAGGATGCCGCGCTCGCGCGCCGCCACGGCGACCTGCTCGTTGACGGCCTCGTCATCGGTGGCGGCGATGACCAGCAGCGCATCATCCAGCTGCGGCGCGGAGAACGGCACCGGCCGATGTTCGATGCGCCCCAGGTCGCGGAACACCGCCAGGTCCGCGCACAGCTCCGGCGCCACCACGCGCACGCGCGCATGCGCCTTCAGCAGGTGTTCGCACTTGCGATACGCCACCACGCCACCGCCGACGACCACGGCAATGCGACCCTGGACATCGAGGAAAATCGGCAGGTAGTCCATCCGGCGATGATCGCCCTTCAGGCGGCGGGCTTGGTGCGGATGCGCGGGTGCAGCCCGCACTCCTTCGATTCGCTGTTCTCCCACCACCAGCGCCCGGCGCGGCTGTCCTCGCCCGGCTCCACCGCACGCGTGCAGGGCGCGCAGCCAATGCTGGGGAAGCCCTTGTCATGCAGCGGGTTGTACGGCAGGCGGCGCGAGCGGATGTAGTGCCAGACCTCGTCGTGCGTCCATTCTAGGATGGGACTGATCTTGGCGATGCCGCCATTGGCCTCGTCCACTTCCACCGGCTGCGCCAGCGCGCGCGTGGCCGACTGCTCGCGCCGCACGCCGGTCACCCAGGCATCGGCGCCGGAGATGGCGCGCTTGAAGGGCTCGATCTTGCGCACCGCGCAGCAGCCCTGGCGCTCGGCCACGCCATTGAAGAAGCCATTGATGCCATTGGCCGATACCCACGACTGCAGCGCAGCCGGATCGGGGTAGTACACCTTCATGCGCCGGTTGTACCGGCGCTCCAGGCGCTCGATCAGGTTCAGCGTTTCCTCGTGCAGCCGGCCGGTGTCGAGCGTGAAGATCTCGATGGCGGGGACATGGGTCCAGATGAGGTCGGTGAGCACCAGGGACTCGGCCCCCAGGCTGCTGGAATAGACCACGCGACCGTAGTCGCGGACGGCCGCCTGCAGCTGCGCCACGGTGGCCGCGATCTTCGGCTGCAGGCCGTTTTCAAGTTCGGGATTGCTGGACATGGGGAGCATTTTCCTCAGGCGCCTCATAACATTGGACTATCAAGCCTGCGCCTCACGCATAAGGGCGGTTATTTATGGCAGGATTCCCGCATCCCCGCGGCGCCATGCCGCATTGCACCCATCCAGGACCAGTCATGACGCGAATCAGCCTCCGGCGGCTGCGCCAGGACCCGCACATCCGGGCCCTCACGCGTGGCCCCCGGCCCCATCCGGAGCAGTTCATCCAGCCCTTGTTCGTGGTGGAAGACATCCGCGGCCGCGAGGAGATCCCCGGCCTCACCGATGTGTACCGTGACACGCCCGACACGCTGCTGCAGCAGATCGAGGCCGACCTGGCCGCCGGGGTGAGCAAGTTCCTGCTGTTCGGTGTGCCGGGCAAGCAGAAGGAGCGCGACATCGACTGGGCCTTCACGGCCGGGCAGATCGCCGCGGTGAAGGCGAAGTTCGGCAACCGCGTGTGGCTGGCAGTGGATGTGTGCCTGTGCTCGGCCACGCCGCATGGGCATTGCGGGGTGCTGAACGACTCGCACGACCACCTGGACAATGGCGCCAGCGTGCGGGAACTGGTGGCCGCCGCCCTCGCCTATGCCAAGGCCGGTGCGGACTGCGTGGCGCCCAGCGACATGATGGACGGGCGCATCGGCGCCATCCGCCGCACGCTCGATGCCAATGGCTACGAACGCACGGTGCTGATGAGCTATGCGGCCAAGTTCCATTCCAGTTTCTATGGGCCCTTCCGCGTGGCCGCCGATTCGGCGCCGAAGGGCGAGGACCTGCAGCTGTCAGACCGCGGCAGCTACCAGATCGATCCCTCGCGCATGAATGATGCGTGGCTGTCGGTGGAGCGTGACGTGCAGGAAGGCGCGGACATCCTGATGGTCAAGCCGGGCATGCCGTACCTCGACGTGCTGGCGAACCTCTCGCAGCGTTTCCACCAGCCGTGGGCG
This sequence comes from uncultured Steroidobacteraceae bacterium, assembly GCA_964417875.1. Classification (GTDB taxonomy): domain Bacteria; phylum Pseudomonadota; class Gammaproteobacteria; order Steroidobacterales; family Steroidobacteraceae; genus ZC4RG30. Next base: position 146,153 of record CAYQJU010000001.1, on the reverse strand, counting down.
GTGTATGAGGTCAGCGGCGAATACGCGGGCATCGAGCTGATGGCGCAGGCCGGACTTGCAGATCGCGTCCGGGCGCATCGTGAGGCCTGGGCCGGTTTCGTGCGCGCCGGTGCCTCGATGATCATCAGTTACGGAACGCGCCATGCGCGCGAATGGCTGGGTTGAAAATGGGATATTCCGATTCGCTCATCGAGCGCGCGCGGCGCGTGTCTCCGGGCGGCGTGCATTCGCCGGTGCGGGCGTTCAAGGGTGTGGGTGGCACGCCGCGATTCATGATCGGCGGCAGCGGCGCGATGATCCGCGACGTCGATGGACGCGACCACATCGATTTCTGCATGGCCTTCGGGCCGCTGATCCTGGGCCACGGCAACCAGGCCGTGCAGCAGGCGGCCATCGGTGCAGTCCGCCGCGGCTGGAGCCTGGGCACTGCCGAGCCGTATTCCCTGCGGCTGGCCGAGTTCATCACCCAGCGCATTCCCTGGGTGCAGAGCATCCGGTTCGTCAATTCGGGCACCGAGGCGGTGATGTCGGCGCTGCGCGTGGCGCGCGGCGCGACGAAGCGCGAGATCATCCTGAAGTTCGACGGCTGCTACCACGGCCATGCGGATGCGATGCTGATCCGCTCCGGCTCGGGCCTGGCCGAGGCCACCGAACCGGACAGCGCCGGACTCAACCGTGGCGTGCTCGATGGCACGCTGGTGGCGCAGCTCGATGACGAGGCGGGACTGGATGCGGTGTTCGCGAAGCATGGCAGCCAGATCGCTGCGGCCATCATCGAACCGCTGCCGGCCAACTATGGCCTGCTGCCGCAGCGCACGGAGTTCCTGCGGCACCTGGAAAAGCTCTGCCGCCAGCATGGCGCATTGCTGATCTTCGACGAGGTGATCAGCGGCTTTCGCCTCGGGTTCGCAGGCTTTGCCGGCCTGCATGGCTTCGAGCCGGACCTCGTCACCTATGGCAAGGTGATCGGTGGTGGATTTCCCGTCGGCGCCTATGGCGGCAAGCGTGAATACATGGAGCTGGTGGCGCCGGTCGGGCCGGTGTATCAGGCGGGCACGCTGTCGGCGAATCCCGTGGCGATGAGCGCGGGACTGGCGACGCTGGAGCAGCTCGAGGATGGTGCGGTCTACCGGCAACTCGAGGACCTGGGCCGGCACCTGGATGAACACCTGGCCGGCATCGGCGGGCTGACCGTGCAACGCGTGGGTTCGCTGTTCTGGCCTTTCCTCGCGGCGAACGCGGCGCCGCTGCGCAGCCTTGCGGCGCTGAAGTCCACGGCGGCGGCGCCATTCGGCCCGGTTTTCCACAAGCTGCTCGACGCGGGCATCTACCTTGCGCCCAGTGCGTTCGAGGTGGGGTTCCTGTCCGCGGCGCACAATCGCGACCATGTGGAGACGCTGGCGCGGGAACTGCGCACGGTGGTGGCCTGAGGTCCGCGCAAAGCAGCCTCGCCGCCCACTTTCCACCCGGGATGCCGGCGAGGCAGTGTCTGGCTGATCCGCAGTCAGTCGCGGACCACCACGCCGGCTCCGGAAGACTTCTCCACATCGACGACCGCCGGCTTGCCACGCACCTTCACGCGCGCGCCGCTGGAAGCCGTTCCCACCACGCCCCGGGACGCGGCAACGGACAGATTGCTGCCACTTGAGGCGGCCACGTCCGCCTTCTCGCAGCGCAGGTCCTCGGCATCCACGTGCGATCCGCTGGAGGCCTGCGCGCGGATGGACTGGCACGTGCCGCTGAGGTAAATGCGGCTGCCGGATGAACCCTTCGCGGTCACGGCGTTGCCGCGCGAGATCTGCACCTCGAGGTTGCTGCCGGAGGAGGCGTGCAGGGCGAAGGCGCCAGTCGCCAGTTCTCCGCCCTCCGCGGTCACGCGGGACCCGGAGCTGGCGGAAATGCTGCGCAGCGCCGGCGACTGGACGCGCACGTGATAGTCCGCGCGGCGGCCAAAGGAAAACCAGTTGCGCGCGGGCCGGCCGATGCGCAGCACGCCCTTCTCGACACGGATCTGCAGGTCGTCGAAATCGGCCCCGCCGGTCTCGGCCACCACGCGGTGATCCGGACCGGGAACGATATCGACATGGATGCCGGCAGAGATTTCGATGGCGTTGAAGCTGCCGGTGTCATAGGCCCGGGAGGCCGCCAGCGCGGTCCCGGACATCGTCAGAATGCAGGCTGCGAAGAGGAACATGCGGCGCATCGGAGGTCTCCTTCCCTGGTACCGGAGCAGATGGTCTCTGGCGCAGGGCGGAACTTACAGCCTCTCGCCCGGGCGATCAGGCTTTGGCAATGACCACGCGGCCCCGGCCCGGCCGTGACTGCCGGGGTCCGCTCCCGCACAATACCCCGCGATTTCCGGACAACAAGAAGGACGGGGGTTAGCTTGTGAGACTGCTCCGAGCCCTGCCAGCCCTGCTGGCAATGGTGCTGGCCTGTGCCTGCGCGCAGCATGAGCCAGGCGAACGCCTGCAGCGCATCACCATCGCCACCGGCCCGTCCGGTACGGCGTACAACCAGATCGGCACCAGCTTGAGCACGGTGCTCGAGCAGGAGCTGGATGTCGCCTCCACCGCCCGCCCGCATACCGGCTCGTCGCTGTACATCCCGCAGATGCACCGCGGCGAACTGCCTTTCGGACTGAACAATTCCACCGACACCGCGGCGGCCTATCGCGGCGAGCTGGTGTACGCGCGCCCGCTGGACAACCTGCGCGCGGTGATGCTGGTGTCGCGCTCACCGCTGCAGTATTTCGTGCGCGGGGACTCGGGCATCGAGACCATGGCCGACCTGCGCGGCCGGCCGGTGGTGACCAGCTTCCGCGCCAATGTGCCCTTCGACATCATCAACGCGGCCACGCTGGCCACGGCAGGACTGACGCTCGATGATGTGGATGCGGTGACCGTGGCCGGCGTGCCCGATGCCATCCGCGCACTGGTCGAGGGCCGCGTGGCGGCCGCCAGCACGCTGCTGGGCATTCCCGCCTTCCGCGAAGCCAATGCAACCGTGCCGGGCGGGCTGCGCATCCTGCCGCTGGGACCCGACGAAGAGGCGCTGACGCAGATGCCGGGCTTCGATTCCATCGTGGTGCAGCCGGGCCCTGCCGCACCGGGCATCTCGGTGCCCACGCGCGTGGCGCGCATGGACGTGTACCTGAACTCCAGCGTGCTGGTCAGCGCCGAGGATGTCCATCGCGTGGTCTCGACGATCCATCGCAACTGGGCCGGACTGCAGAATGCCCTGCCGGCGTTTCGCACCGTGGCGGCCGATGAAATCGTGCCGGTGAACATCGGCCACCCCTGGCATGAGGGCGCGGTGCGCTACTTCCGCGAGGCCGGCCTGTGGACCGAAGCGCACGAGGCACGCCAGCAGGCATTGCTCGGAGGTGCGCGATGAGCGGGAGGGTCGAGAAGGCGCTGGAAGAGGAGCAGAGCCCGGTACAGACGGGATCCCGCGCGCTGACCGTCCTCTACCGCATCTACACCTTCATGCTGCTGTTCGGCGGCCTGCTCTGGGCGATGGACGTACCCTCGCGCCTGGGACTGCCGCTGATCGAGCCGGAATGGCTGGGTCCTTATCTTGGCGTGGCCACTGCCGCCGCGTTCCTGCGCTGGCCTTATGGTCGAACAGCCCGTGCGCTGGACGCCGTGCTGGGTGTGATGGCCATTGGCTGCTGGCTGTGGCTGGCAATCAACTATGCCAGCTGGATGTTCGACATCGAAGGTTACACGCTGGGCAAGTTCATTCCCGGCGCGCTGGGCATCGTGCTGATGATCGAGGGTGTGCGCAAGTCCTGCGGCACCGCGATTGCGGTGCTGCTCGTGATCATGATGGTGTATGCGCTGCTTGGTTATCTGCTGCCACGCCCGATGCAGGCCGACACCATCTCGCCGGAACTGCTGGTGATGTATCTCTACTCGGACACCAGCGCCATTCCCGGCCAGGTGCTCAGCATCATCGCCTCGGTGGTGCTGGCCTTCGTGGTGTTCGGCAAGCTGATGGAAGTGAGCGGCGCCACGCAGTTCTTCACCGACACGGCGATGGCACTGATGGGCAAGCGCCGCGGCGGGCCCGCGAAGATCGCCGTGGTGGCCTCGGGCATGATGGGCAGCGTCACCGGCTCGCCGGTGAGCAACATCATGTCCACCGGCGTCGTGACCATCCCGATGATGAAGAAGATGGGTTTCAGTTCCGAGCAGTCCGCCGCAGTGGAGGCCACCGCCTCCACCGGCGGCGTGCTGGCACCGCCGGTGATGGGCGCCACCGCCTTTCTGATGGCCGAGTTCCTGAATGTGGACTATGGGGCGGTAGCGCTGGCCGCCATGTTGCCGGCCATCTTCTATTTCCTGTGCCTGTACCTGCAGGTGGATGCAGTGGCTGGCCGCATGGGGCTCGCCGGACTGCCGAAATCCGCACTGCCGCGACTCGGCACGGCACTGCGCACCGGCTGGATCTTCGTGCTGCCGATGATGCTGCTGGTGTACCTGCTGTTCTTCGAAGGTTATGGGGCGCAGTACTCGGCCATGGGTGCATCGGTGGTGCTGCTGGGCCTGGGCCTGTTCCGCAAGCGCCTGCGCACCCGCGCCGAATGGAGCGAGTTCGTGTTCGGCAGCGGCAGCATCCTGATCCCGCTGATCCTGGTGGCCGGCGCGGCAGGCATGGTGGTCGGTGTGATGAGCCTGACCGGGCTCGGCCAGTCGCTGTCGGTGATCCTGGTGCAGATCGGTGCCGACTGGGGCCTGCTGGCGATGCTGGCGCTGACCGCGGTGCTGTGCATCGTGCTGGGACTGGGCATGCCGACCACCGCCATCTATGTGGTGCTGGCCGCCATCGTTGCGCCGGCACTGGTCGAGATGGGTGTGACGCCGATGGGCGCGCACATGTTCATCCTGTACTTCGGCGTGATGTCCTTCCTCACGCCGCCCGTGGCGGTCGCATCGTATGTGGCGGCCGGCATTGCCAATGCCGACATGTGGCGCACTGGCTGGATCGGCATGCGCCTGTCCGTCATGGCGGCATTGCTGCCATTCCTGTGGGCTTATGACCCGGCGATCCTGATGGATGGCTCGTGGCTGGCCATCCTCATCGTCTGCTGCACCACGCTGTCGGCCATGCTGCTGATCGCGCGTGGGGTGGGCGAGATCCGCGGCTCGCGCGGCATGGTGGTGTGCTCGTCACTGCTGCTCACTGTGATCGTGGCTGCAATCGGCACCAGCCCGGTGTGGCTGGGCCATGAGTCGTTGCTGGCCCTGTTGCTGGCCGCCGCCGGAGTGCTGCTCTACTGGTTCATGCCGGTCGCATATCGCCGCGTCGAGGCCGCCTAGCCGCGTTTGCGACACAGGTCCGCCGGCTTCGGCCGGCGGGCACTTGCGCTGTGTTATAGTTCGCAGGTCTTCACCGGATCGCGACCGGTCTGATCCACGACCGGAATCCGTCAAGTCTCGCGAGCTTCGGTTCCCCACAAAAGGTAATCCATGAATTTTTCCGATCTCGGGCTTGCGCCCGGGCTGCTGTCCGCCGTCTCCGAAAAGGGCTACACCACTCCCACGCCGATCCAGCAGGCCGCGATTCCCGCGGTGTTGTCGGGCCGTGACGTGCTCGCCGGCGCACAGACCGGCACCGGCAAGACCGCCAGCTTCGTGCTACCCATCTTGCAGAAGCTGCAGGCCCGCCGCGGCACCGCGCCGCGCGCGCTGATCCTCACCCCGACGCGTGAACTGGCCGCACAGGTGGCCGAAAGCGTGCACCACTATGGCCGCAACACCGACCTGCGCTCGGCCGTGATTTTCGGCGGCGTCAGCGAGCGGCCGCAGGTCGATGCGCTGCGCCGTGGCTGCGACATCCTGGTGGCGACACCGGGCCGGCTGCTCGACCTGGCCGACCAGAAGGTGCTGTCGCTGGGTTCGGTCGAGATGTTCGTGCTCGATGAAGCCGACCGCATGCTCGACATGGGCTTTATCCACGCCATCAAGCGGGTGCGTGCACTGCTGCAGAAGGAGCGCCAGAACCTGATGTTCTCGGCCACCTATTCCGATGACATCCGCCGCCTGGCGCAGAACCTGCTGCGCGACCCGGTGAGCGTCGAGGTGAATCCGCCGAACCGCACCGCCGACAAGGTGGAGCAGGTGAGCTATCGCCTGCCCAAGGAACACAAGCGGCACCTGCTGGCGCATCTGATCAGCGAAGGCAACTGGCACCAGGTGCTGGTGTTCACGCGCACCAAGCATGGCGCCAACCGCCTCGCCGAGCAGCTCTCGCGCGCCGGCATCCCGGCGCTGCCCATCCACGGCAACAAGAGCCAGAACGCGCGCGTGCGTGCGCTGGCCGACTTCAAGAGCAACCAGATCGTGGCACTGGTGGCCACCGAGGTGGCCGCGCGCGGGCTCGACATCAAGGAGCTGCCGTACGTGGTGAACTACGAGCTGCCGAACGTGCCCGAGGACTATGTGCACCGCATCGGTCGCACGGCGCGCGCCGGATCCACCGGCAAGGCCGTGTCACTCGTGTCGCCGGACGAGGCGCCGTACCTGAAGGACATCGTCAAGCTGCTGGGACGGGAGATCCCGAGCCTGCAGCTGCCGGCGTTCACGATCAGCGAGCCGGCGCCGCGCCCTGCCGGGGCGGAGTCGCAGCAGCCGCGTCACCAGCAGTCGCAGCAGCAGTCGCAGCGCTCGCGTCCGCAGGATCCGTCGCAGGCCCGGCACCGCCGGCCGGACCAGCAGCAGCGCCCGCACGGCCGGCACCGCCCGCGGCACGGCGGCCGGGCAACCCGTTCCGCGTGATGTAGATGCGCTGCTCGCCAGAGGCGATATAGACGCGCAGCTGGCACAGCACATCGGTGCCGATCTCGAACGGCACGAAGGCGAAGCAGTTGTTGTAGCCGATGGCGCCGGAGCGCCGCTCGCGCAGCACCTCGCAGCGTCGCTCGCCGTCAGCATAGACATGCACCGGCACATCGGCCAGTGACAGCTCGCGTGCGCTGAGCCGCGCGCGTGGCTCCAGCGTGTTCAGTGAAGTCTCCACGCGCCGGCCATCGGTCTCCATCGCGAAGAACAGCAGGCCGAGCTGCCGCACCGCGGCCGGCGAGATCATGGCGAGGCCACTGGACATCTGCAGCGTCATCCACGCGTCCTGGCCGGCGATGGTCACCGGCGCGGTCGGGGGCATTCTAGCTGCGGCCCGGGCATGGACTCGTCGATACTTGAAGGGCGAGCCAAGGAAATGCCCGCCCGCCGCGTCCAAGGGTAGAGGGCAGCAGAAAAAGAAGGCCATGGACAACCCGGAACTGGCAACACTGATCCGCGCGGCGCAGGCCGGCAGTTCCGCCGCCTTCGGCGAACTGGTCGACCGGCACTACGAGCTGATGCACCGCTTCGCCTGGAAGTGGTGCGGCCACCGCGCCGACGCCGAGGACATCGCCCAGCAGGCCTGCCTGAAGCTGGCGCAGAGCCTGGCGCAGTTCCGCTTCGAGGCGGCCTTCCGCAGCTGGCTGTACCGGCTGGTGGTGAGCTGCGCCCAGGACTGGCAGCGCGCCCAGGTGCGGCATTCGCATGCGCAGCTGCCCGATGACGTCATCGCCTTCGACTCCGGCCGCGCCGACGACCTGGTACTGCTGACACAGCTGCTTGCCCGTCTCGATGCACTGGGTGAAGGCATGCGCGAGACCGCGCTGCTGGTGCATGCCGAAGGCCTCAGTCATGCGGAGGCCGGGCGGGTGCTCGGCGTTTCCGAATCCACGATTTCCTGGCGCGTCCACATGATGCGCAAGCACATGAACCAGCACATGGCGATTGCGAGCGGAAGCCTATGAAAACCAGCAACTCGTTCGAACGGCAATTGCAGGATATCGAGGCGCCAGCGGCCGATCCTGCGGCGCGCGCGCGCGCGCGGGACGCGGCCATGGCTGAGTTCCGGCGCATGCATCCGGAAAGCGCGACGCGGACTGCGAGCCGGAGCCGGCAGCGCGCCTGGATGCCGATGCTCGCGGCGGCCAGCGTGGCGGCCATCGGCGTGGCCATCGTCTGGCGCATGCCGGCGGACCAGCGCGTGGTGGGACCGGCGCAGCCGCGGGTCATCGAGGCCACGATTGCAGATGCACCGCCGATGAGCCCGGGGGGCGACGCTGCGGCGGGGGGCGACTCCGCGGCAGAGGTGGACGTTGCAGCGGTGGACGCACCGGCGACGGAAGCACCTGCAGCCGAGGCAATCGTTGACCCCTCGCCTCGGGCCGCAGCGCCGGCCTCGCCAGCTGAACCCGGCACCGCAACCCTGGGCGAGACGTCGCCGACCACGCCGGCGCCGCCCTCCGCCGCGACTGCACCGGCGGCCGACAAGACCAGTGCCCAACCTGCCAGCAGCGGCCCGCCGCCGCCTCCGACCCCTGTTTTGGCGCCGGTCATCACATCTGGCTTGCCGCCGCCGCCAACGCTGCCTCGGCCGCCGCCGCCCGAAGCCGACATGACACAGGTGGTGATCACCGGTTCACGCATCGTCGCGCCGGTCACCAGGTCGCAGCTGGACCCCGCGGAATCCTTTGCCGGACCCGCCATTGCCAACCTGCGCGGCATGGACCCGACCTCGGGCCGGACACTAACGCTCATCGACGGGCGCCGCATTCCATCCGGGGCGCACGACATCCGCGCGCTGCCGCAGCCCTCGCGGGACCGTTTCGTGGAATTCGAATCCAATCCGGTGAAGCGCACCGCGGAGGAACCCGTCTCCACCTTTTCGCTGGACGTGGACACCAGCTCCTACAGCTTCGTGCGACGGGAGATCCTCAATGGCCGGCTGCCCCCGCGCGAGGCGGTACGCGTCGAGGAGCTGGTCAACTACTTCGATTACGCCTGGCCTGCGGCGCAATCGCGCAGCGAGCCCTTCGGCGCCACCGTGACCGTCAGCGACTCGCCGTGGGCCGAGGGCCGCAAGCTGGTGCACATCGGCATCAAGGGGTACGAAATCGATGCGCGGCGACAGCCGGATTCGAACCTCGTGCTGCTGCTGGACGTGAGCGGCTCGATGAACGAACCGGACAAGCTGCCACTGGCCCGGCGTTCAATGCGGCTGCTGCTGGATGCGCTGAAGCCCACCGACACCGTGTCCATCGTCACTTATGCGGGCAGCGCCGGCGAGGTGCTGGGACCGACGCCGGCCAGCGAGCGCGGCAGGATCGAGGCGGCGCTCGACCAGCTCCGGCCCGGCGGATCGACCGCCGGCGCACAGGGCATCCGCCTCGCCTATGAACTGGCGCAGCGCAGCTTCCGCCGCGACGGCGTGAACCGCATCCTGCTGGCCACCGACGGCGACTTCAATGTCGGCGTCTCCGACCCCGGCGAACTGACGCGCCTGGTCGAACAGGAGCGGGAGCGCGGCATCTACCTGTCGGTGCTGGGCTTCGGGCAGGGCAACTATCGCGACGACATCGCGCAGGCGCTGGCGCAGAACGGCAATGGGGTGGCGGCCTACATCGACTCACTCACCGAGGCGCGCAAGGTGCTGGTGCGCGAGGCCACCTCGTCGCTGTTCCCGATCGCGGGCGATGTGAAGATCCAGGTGGAGTTCAATCCGGACGCCGTCGCGGAATACCGGCTCATCGGCTACGAGACCCGCGGGCTGGCGCGCGAGGATTTCAACAACGACCAGGTGGATGCGGCGGAAGTGGGATCCGGCCGCTCGGTGACGGCGATCTACGAAGTTGCACCGGTGGGTTCCGGCGCGCAGCTCATCGATGGGTTGCGCTACGGCGACACGACCGCGCGTGCACAGCCCTCGCGCCGGCGTGGCGGCGGCGAACTGGGCTATCTGAAGATCCGCTACAAGTTGCCCGGCGACACGCAGTCGAAGCTGATCGAGCGCCCGATCCGCGCCGGTTCCGGTGTGCCGCGGTCACTGCGCGAACCGGTGGCCTTCTCCACCGCCGTGGCCGCCTTCGGCCAGCTGCTGCGCTCCAGCGCACACACCTCGGGGTTCAGCCATGACCAGGTGCTCGAGCTGGCCCGGCAGGCAAAGGGCGATGACCCGCACGGCGACCGCGCCGAGTTCATCATGCTGGTGGAGGAGGCACGCGCGCTGGCGCGCCGGGACGCCGCTTTCTAGCCGTAACGCCGTCGCGGCTGCGTGAGGTTGCCATCAAGCCCGCGCTGGTATGCCACGCTGAAGCGGTCCAGCTGTGCGAGTGCGATCTGTGGATCCTCGTCATCGAGCAGCTCGAAGGCGTCGAATCCGCAGCGAGCCAGGAAGAACATCTGGTCGGCGCGCACCTTGCCCACCGCGCGCATCTGGCCGTGATAGCCGAAGCGGCCGCGCAGCAACTGCGCCTGCGTGAAGCCGCGGCCATCGCCGGTGGTGGTGAAGTTGATCGCCACCAGCGGCACGCGGTCGAGGTAGGGGCGGATCGCGGCGATGTCCACGTGCGCGGCGAGCAGCAGCGGCGCGCGACGGTCCGACGGCTCGCCGGCCTCGATGGCCTTGATGTAGTCGTCCAGCGGCAGGATCAGGTGGGTGGCGTCGGGCGCCGCATCTTCGGCGCCGGCCACGGTCCAGGGATTCTGCGCGGCCAGCGCGCGGCCCTCAATGAGCTTTGCCATACACCCGCTCGCTGAAGGGCGCCACACCGATGCGGCGCACGGTGTGCACGAATTCCTCGCCATCCTCGCGGTGCTCGACATAGACATCGAGCAGGTGCGCGATGGTTCCGGCGACTGCATCCTTGGCCACGGACGGGCCGATCACCTGACCCAGCGCGCTGTTGTGGCTGGCCGAACCACCGATGGTGATCTGGTACCACTCCACGCCATGCTTGTCGACGCCGAGGATGCCGATGTGTCCCACGTGGTGGTGGCCGCAGGCGTTCATGCAGCCGGACATCTTGATCTCGATGTGGCCGAGGTCGTAGAGGTAGTCGAAGTCGCTGAAGCGATCTTGGATCTGCTTGGCGATGCTGATCGAGCTGGCATTGGCCAGCGCGCAGAAATCGAGCCCGGGGCAGCAGATCATGTCGGTGAGCGTGCCGATGTTCGGCGTGGCGAGGTTCAGCGCCTTCAACGCCTGCCAGGTTTCCATCAGGTCGATCTGGCGCACGTCGGCCAGCACCAGGTTCTGGTCATGCGTCACGCGCACCTGGCCACCGGCGACGCGGTCGGCGAGATCTGCCAGCGCATCCATCTGCGCATCGGTCATGTCGCCCGGCGGCACGCCGTGCGCCTTCAGCGACACCACCACGGCACGATAGCCAGGCTGCTTGTGCTGGCGCGTGTTGTAGCGATACCAGGCCAGGAACTCAGGCCTCTGGTTGGCCGTGACATCGATGTCGGTGAGCGTCTCGTAGGGCGGCGGCGTGAAGAACCCACGCATGCGCTCCACTTCGGCCTCATCGAGCGTCAGGCCCGGCTGGTCCTGGCGGATCAGTTGCCATTCGGCCTCGACCGCCGCACGGAAGGCATCGATGCCCTTTGACTTGACCAGCACCTTGATGCGCGCGCGATGGATGTTGTCGCGGCGGCCTTCCTGGTTGTAGATGCGCAGGATGGCTTCGAGGTAGGAGAGCAGGTGTTCCTTCGGCAGGAACTCGCGGATCACCTTGCCGATCATCGGCATGCGGCCAAGGCCGCCGCCGACCAGCACTTCGAAACCCACCTCGCCTGCGGCATTGCGCACCAGGTGCAGGCCGATGTCATGCACCTCGGAGGCGGCGCGGTCGGCGGGCGATCCGGTGACCGCGATCTTGAACTTGCGCGGCAGGTAGCTGAACTCCGGATGCAGCGTCGACCACTGGCGGATGATCTCGCAGTAGGGACGCGGATCCTCGATCTCGTCGACGGCGATGCCGGCGAAATGATCGGAGGTGGTGTTGCGGATGCAGTTGCCGCTGGTCTGGATGGAATGCATCTCGACGCTGGAGAGGTCCGCCAGCATGTCGGGCACGTCTTCGAGCTTCGGCCAGTTGTACTGGATGTTCTGGCGGGTGGTGAAATGCCCGTAGCCGCGATCGTACTTGCGGGCCAGGTGCGCCAGCATGCGCAGCTGGCGCGTGGCCAGCAGCCCATAGGGAATGGCGACGCGCAGCATCGGTGCATGGCGCTGGATGTACAGGCCATTGCGCAGCCGCAGCGGACGGAATTCGTCTTCCGACAGGCGGCCATCAAGAAAACGCCGCGTCTGGTCGCGGAACTGGCTGACGCGCTCGGCTACGAGGGTGGCGTCGATTTCGTCATATCGGTACACGGGCGGCACTCTAATCGATATGGGTGGCGGCAACCCGCCGGGAACCCGTTATTTTCACCTGCGGCGGGGTTATATGTCAGCCTGCCGAAAGGGCGTTTTCAGCCGGTGGTCTGCAGGCCCTGCGAGATGCCGCTGACACTGGCCACCAGCGCCTGCAAGAGGTCCTGGTCCTCGCAGCCGCCGGCGCGCCAGCGGCGCAGCAGGTCCACCTGCATCAGGTTCATGGGGTCGACATAGGGGTTTCTCAACTGGATGGCGCGCTGCTGCGTGGCGTCGCCGTCGAGCAGGTCGGCCTGCTCCTTGATGGCCAGCACGGCCGCGCGGCAACGTTCGAATTCTGCGCGCAGGACTGGCAGGCAGCCACTGCCGCCGTCGGCGGCGAGCGTGGCATAGCACGCTGCGATCGAAAGATCGGTGCGCGCCAGCTGCGACTCGACATCATCGATCACCAGGCGGAAAAAGGCCCAGCCCCGATAGGTGTCGCGCAACTGCGATTGGCCGTGCCGGTCGATGGCCTCGGCCAGCGCGGTGCCGGCGCCATACCAGCCGGGCAGGAAGAAGCGCGCCTGCGACCAGGCGAACACCCACGGCGTGGAGCGGAGCGACATGGCGCCGGCGCCGCCCGATTCCCGGATCGAGCGCGAGCCCACCTGCATGCGCTCGATGACATCGATGGGCGTTGCGGCGCGGAAAAAGTCCTGGAATGCCTGGTTCTCCACGCACAGCCGCCGCCACACCTCGCGGCTGCGCACGGCGATCTGCTGCGCGAGCCCGCGTGCGGACGCATCTTCGACAGCGGCGCTGCCGCTGCGACGCGCATGCATCGCCAGGCCCAGCACGCCGAAGGCGCGCTCCAGCGAACGCAGCGCATTGGCGCGCAGGCTGTAGTTCTGCCCGATGCTCTCGCCCTGCTCGGTGACATGCAGCACGCCGTCGGCGATGTCCGGCGGCATGGCCTGCAGCAGCGCGTCGAGCCGTGCGCCGCCGCGCGCGATGCTGCCGCCGCGTGCGTGGTTCAGGCGCAGCGCGACGCCGGCCCGGGAGGCGGCAGCCTGCAACGCACGCTGTGCCTCGTAGGCGCTGTGGCGCATCGCAAGATAGCCGCCATCGCGGCCGGCCTCGGCATAACCGATGTAGACCGGCTGCGGTACGCCGCGCGCCTGCAGGTGTGCACGATAAGTCTCGTCGGCCAGCAGCGTGGCGAGCGTGGCCGACGCCGCATCGAGACTGGCGCCACTCTGGAACAGCGGCGCGAAATCCAGGCCCACCGCGCCGGACTTTCGGTCATCCACACCCGCCCAGCGCGCCAGCACCAGCGCGGCGAGGATGTCATCGGCGCCTTCGGTGGCGGCCACCACATAGTCGCCGATGGCGCGCTCGCCATAGCGCATGCGGCATTGCACGGCGGCCTCGAATATGGCCAGCGTGCGGCGTGACAGGGCGTCCAGCGGTGCAACCGGTCCGACATTGCGATGCAGGATGTCCGCGAGGCGCTGGGCGCGCGCGTCGCGCGGCAGCCTGATCCAGCCGGGCTCATCCATGCCCTGCGCCAGCACCCGATGCAGCACCTCGGCGCGCTGCTTCAGTTCCAGCGTCGCGAGGTGGAAGCCGAAGGTGTCCAGCCGCAGCAGCAGGCGCCGCACCAGCTGGTAGCCGGCGTTGAGGCCGCGATGCGCCTTCAGGCTGTCCGCGGCCAGCTGCAGGTCGCCGCGGAACTGCACGGCGCGTTCATAACCGCCGGCGCGTCCCTCCCAGGTCTTGCGCAGCCGTTCTGCCAGCTGCGCAAAGAAGGTGCGATACGGCATCTGGTCGTGGCGCGCCGGCGCCACCGAGCGCACGCCGGGCAGCAGCATCGAATATTCCTCGATGCGGGCACGCAGGCCGGCGGAAATTTGCACGCGGCTGGCGCTCTGCGACAGCAGCTGCGAGAGTTCCTGGCAGTTGGTGAAATATTCATTGACGATCACGCGCTGCTGGCGCTGCAGCGTTTCGCGGATCGTCTTGGCATTGACCTCGGGCGCGCCATCCATGTCGCCGCCCACCTGGCTGCCGAAGCTGAGCACCACCGGCGGCACCACGGTGGAAAGATCCGCGCCATACAGCGACTCGAGCGCAGCACCGATCTCCTCGTAGAAGCGCGGCACGATGGCGTACATCACCTCGGCCAGGTGGAACATCGCGTACTCGCGCTCGTCCGCGACCGTGAGTCGCTGGCGCTGGTATTCCTCGGTCTGCCAGCCGGAGGTCAGCTCGGTGCGCAGGCGCGCCCATACATGCCGCCGCTCCTGCGGATCGAGGCTGGGATTGAGACGCTCGAGCAGCGCATCGGCCATGCGACGCTGGCGCCGCAGATGGGTGCGGCGGGTGGATTCGGTGGGATGCGCGGTGAACACCGGGTGGATGCGCAATGCACCCAGCAGCGCCAGCGTGTCGTCGAGGTCGAGGCCCAGCCCCTTCAGGCGCGCCAGCGAATCCTCGATGCCGCCGGGCTGCGGCTTGCCGCCATCGGCGAGGAAGTATTCGCGGCGGCGGCGGATGCGATGCACCTTCTCGGCCAGGTTCACCATCTGGAACCAGGTGGAGAACGCGCGCACCAGTTCGCGCGCCGTCTGCGGCGGCCGGGCGGCGACGCGCGATTGCAGGCTTCCTGCGGATTCACCGGCGGCGTCGCGCCGTTCGATGGCGCAGCGACGATCGCCCTCGACCAGCTCAAAGAGCGACTCGCCGCCCTGCTCGCGCAGCATCTCGCCCAGCATCACGCCAAGCTGGTGGACATCCTCGCGCAGCGCCAGGTGCTTGGGCGGGAACTGGATCTGGTGACGGTCCACGGCGGGGAATTCTAGGCAACCCCCGCGCGGGTGTCATTTCAGCCCTGCGGGAAGAACTCGATGGGCTTGGTGGTGGTGACCTGCGCCACATCGCGCGCCGGGAAGCGGAAGCCGCGCACGCGCGTACAGATGCGCCCTTCCAGCTCCGGATCTCCCAGCTCGCTGGAGACCACGCGGCAGGCAGTGACCTGGCCTTCCGGCGCGATGGTGAATTCCAGCACCACCTTGCCCTGCAGGTCCGCCTGCTGGCGCAGCGCGCGCGTGTACAGCGCGAAGATCGCACCCTTGTTGCGGTCGAACTCCTGCTCGATCTCCTCGGCACTGCGGCCGGGCTTGCCGCTGCTGCCACGGCTGACGTTGCCGGTGGCCGCGGTGCTGGCCACCGTGGATTCCACCGTGCCGGTGGTGTGCCCTTCGAGCGTACCGGCGCCACCGCCGAACCCGCGGCTGGTGCCGGTGGAGACCACCCCTGCGCTGCCGGTGCCGGCACGCGAGGTGATCAGCGAGCGTTCAGAGCGCGCCTCGGAGCCCACCGCGGTGGTGAGGCTGCGCGTGTCGCCGGCGGGTGCATCGGCCAGCGCCTCGCGGATGCTGGCCAGCTCGTCGCGCACATTGGCCAGCTGCGCCTCGGCGCGACGGCGGGCCTGCTCCTGGCGACGCTCGGGTTCGACGACCGGCTCCGGTCGCGGCTGCTCGACCTGTGGCGCCTCCTCCACCTGCGGTGGTGGCGGTGGCGGGGGCGGTGGTGGCAGTTCGCGCTCGATGACGATCTTCGCCAGCCGCGGCGGAATGGTCTGCTGCGCCAGGGTGGAGCGTTCGGGCAACTGGATCAGCGAGAACAGCACGGCCAGCACGAGCCCGGCCACCAGCAGCCCGATCCACAGCTTGCGGAACCGCTGCTCCTGCTCGGAGTCCAGGTCCCACAGCCTGAACGAGCGGTAGTGGGGCGCCAGCGGATAGCTGCTCATCAGATGCCGCCCGCGGAGGCCATGTTCATCGCCTCTTCCTTCTGCACCACGGCCAGCGACAACTTGCCGTAGTCGGCGGCGGTGCAGGTGGCCAGCACCTTCTTCAGGATGCGATAGGGCACGGACCTGTCGCCCAGCACGGTGATCTCGCGATCCTCAATGCTGGCCTGCGCGCTGGCGCGCAGCATGCGGTCGGACTGCTGCTTCAGTGCGGCCTGCAACGGCTCGATGACCAGCGACGGCTGCGCATCGATCTCCGCGATGCTGGCAACGGCCTCACCCTGCACCAGCACCTGCTCGGACGTCACCATCACCACCACGGTCTGCGATGGCGGCTGCATCGCCATCGACTCGGGCAGCTGGATGTTCTGCGGCACATCGAGTTCGGCGACCTCGGCCTGGTTCACCAGCAGGAAGAACACCAGGATGGTGAAGATGTCCATCAGCGACACCAGCGACAGCGCGGCAGGCTTGCTGCGCTTGTGGTGCTTCTCCATGCGTTTGGCGCGCGCTGAACTCATGATGCGGGCGCATCCCCGATGGAGATGTCCGGGAACAGCTCGGCCATCTGCGCGCTTGCGCCACTGGTGGACATGAACGCGCGCACGGCGTCCATCGTCTGCACGACGATGTCATAGGGCGTTTCAGGCTGCAGCAGGATGGTGGCGTCGGTGACCTGCGGATACTGCGATTTCACTGTCTGCAGGTAGTCGTTCAGGCCCTGGTAGTCATGGCCGGATTCAACATTGGGCAGGCGCTTCAACAGTCCGCTGCCCCGGTCTGCCACGTCGATGGTCGCCGGCCGGATGATGACTTCCAGCTGCAGCGCCGCCTTCTCGGTCGAGGCAGTGGCTTCGCCCGGAAGATTCAGCTGCAGGATGGTCAGGCGCGAGAACACGGCCGAGAGCAGCAGGAACGGAACCAGCACGACCATCAGGTTCATGAAGGCCGTGATGTTCAGGTCACCCGCGTCGCCGCGGCGCCTGGCGCGATAGCCGCGCGAGATCATCTGGCTACTCCTGCGGCTGCGGGATGGACGAGCGCTCGGTCACCGAGTTCAGGAATTTCACCGAAGCCAGTTCCAGGTTGTCGATCAGCGCGGTGGTCTTCGACTGCAGCACCGAATGGATCATCAGCAGCGGGATGGCCACGATCAGGCCGAAGGCAGTGGTGTTCATCGCCACCGAGATCGACGCGGACAGCAGGTCGGCCTTCTCGGCCGGATTGGCGGCGCCCACTGCCTGGAAGGCCTGGATCAGGCCGATGATGGTGCCCAGCAGTCCAAGCAAGGTCGCGACATTGGCGAAGCTGGCCAGGTAATGCGTGCGACGCTCCAGCCGCGGCACGATGCCCATCAGGCTCTCGTCCATCGCCTTCTCGATGTCGTCGCGGCGCCGCGTACCCTGGATGCGCGCCAGGCCATAGTTCAGGATCTGCCCGATGGCAGAGGCCGACTGCGATGACAGCTGCGCGGCCTGGCGGAAATTGCCGGAGGCCAGCAGCGGTTCGAGCTTTCGCCACAGCGACTGGTTGCTCATGCGCATGCGCGTGAGATAGAGCCAGCGCTCGATGGCGATGGCGAGGCCAAGCAGCAGGACCAGCGCGATGGGGTACATGAACGCCCCGCCTTCCTGCATGAAACGGATGATTGTGCTGAACATCTCGGTCTCCACTCCCCTGCCGCGCGGGCAGGAACTTCCTTCACCTTAGAGACAGTCACGGCACCTGCGCCGCGACCTGGTTCTCAGGCCTTATTGCTGATCCTTCGTCCCGTCCGGACGGAGGGCTTCGTAGTAGCGGTTCTGTCGCCGAAAGACGTCACGGTCCACCGGTTCGAGCACCTCATCGAGCAGGCTCTTCGCCGGGCGTCCGCCCAGCTCGCCAAGTTCGGGACGCTTCCACGGCACCACGTACAGCACGCGCGGCAGCTCGGCATTGCCGGTGATCTGCGTGGCGTCCAGTTCGATGCGATCGGCACTGCCGCGGGCGCCAGTCGGTGTCGGGGAAGACGTGTTTGCCGGCGCCGCGGCGGCCGGCGGCGCAGATGGCGAGGAACCAGCTGCAGGTGCCGACTGCGGCGCCGGCGCGCTGGATGGCGTGGCCGGTGGCGTGCGATCGGGCGATGTCTGCACGGCCGGTTCGGCATCGCTGGCGCGATCGGGAACGCGCGCAGGTTCGGCGGCTCGCACGCTCGTCATTGCAAGGAGGACGGCCATCAAGCATGCGCTGCGTCTCATGGGATCAGGCTCGCTGCCGGAGGTTCCGGCGGTTCGGAAACGTCAGGACTGGCGTCGGCACCGGCCCCGGCTTGCGCATCCGGCACCGCATCGGCGGGTGCAGGCGGCGGCGGCGCGGGAATGCCCGAGCGCCGACGCACATCGGCAATCCAGCTGGACACCGGCCGCTCCTCGCCGGTGATGGCCTGGTAGCGCTCATAGGGTTCGATCGCACCGGCGGGATCGTCCAGGTACAGATCGCGCAGTACACCAAGGTTGCGCAGCGTCGGCGCATGGTCCGGAGCCCGCGCCAGCGCCATGGCATAGGTGTCCGCTGCGGCATCGAATTGACCCAGTTGCCGCAGGACCAGTCCCAGCTCGTTCAATGGCGCCGGGCTCAGCGGTGCGAATCGGGCCGCATCGGCGAAGGCCTCGGCGGCGGCAGCCAGGTCACCGGCATCCCGCTGCTGCGCACCCAGCCGGTAGGACGGCGCAGCCTCTTCCGGCAACGCAAGCTCGATGCCGAAGGGCTGGGAGAGCTCGGTCTTGCCATAGCGCGCCGGCACCAGTCCCGCCAGCGCCCCGAAGCTGGCCTTCACGCCATCGTCATACAGGCCTTCGTAGGCACGCTGCGCATTGGCCTCGTGCAGCTCGATGGCGCGCTCCTCGAACTGCAGCGCCTCGTCCTCGAGCAGCAGGGTGTACTGCTCCAGCGTGTCTGCGTCCATGCCGCGCGGAGGCTCGGAGCCCATGATGTCGGCGCCCAGCTGGCGATACAGCTCGGCGATCTCGAAGCTGGCGCGCGTGGTCACTTCGGCCACGTTATAGGCGGCAGCGGCCTGGTAGGCGGCCAGCGCGGTCTCCAGCGCCTTGCGCTTGTCCGGCAGCGAGCGGTTCAGCGGTGCGGTCAGGCGCACGGCGCGGAATGCATCGCGCATGGGCTGCGCCAGCGACAGGCTGGCCCTGGCCGCCAGATAGCGCGTGCGGTCGGTGCGCGCCTCGCCAGCCGCGGCATCCGCCTTGACGATCTCGCGCTGCCAGTGCGCCAGACGTGCCGCATCGCCATTGGCCTCGGCATGCGCGGCCAGCTTCTGGCGCGTCTCGATGCGCGCGGCAATCGGCGTCGGGAACTCAGCGACCAGACGTTCCAGCAGCGGCACGGCGCGAGCCATGTTGCCGCCGTTCTCATATTGTTCCGCGGCCAACTCCAGCGCTTCCAGTCGTACCTCGGGCGGCTGGTCCGGGGCGGAGGCGATGCGCTCGAATTCCGCCGCGGCGGCATCGCCCTGCCCGGCCTGCATGTAGGCAACGGCCAGCTTCGCGGTCACATCGCTCTGCTGCGGACTCTGCGGATAGTCGCGGCGGAAGGCCTCGAGCACCTCGATGGCGCGCGGCCAGGCTTCCAGCTTGATCAGCTCGGCGGCCGCGTCATAGCGCGCTGTCTCGACCGCCGGTGCACCCGGCGCCACCAGCGCCACGCGCAGGAAGTCATCCACCGCTCCGGCCTGGTCACCCGCCGCACGGCGTGCCTCGGCCTGGCGGTACACGGCGATGGAGAGGAGCTCGCTGAGGTCACGGTACTCATCGGCTTCGCTGCCGGCCACCGCACGCGCCTGCAGCCAGGCGGTTTCAGCCGCGGCGAAATCGCCCTGGTCGAAGCGGGCCTGGCCGGTGACGCTGTGGGCAATGCGCCGCTGCGCATCGGTCGCGGGGGGCTGGCGCGCCAGCAGCACGCCGGCCACCTCGATGGCGCGCGGCAGCTGGCCGGCCTTGTAGAGATCTTCCAGCGCGCGTGTCAGCACGCCGGCGCTGTCGGGATGTTCCGGAAAACTCTGTCCGAAGCGCACGCCAGACTCGGTGGCGCGCAGACTCCACGCGGGCTTTTCCGCCTCGGGCAGCAGCGCCTGCTGCTGCTGGTAGGCGGACAGCGCGGCATAGCCGGCGCGCGCCGAATCCGGGCCAATGGCATAGGCATAGGCGCTGCGCTCGTATTCGTCGACGGCCTCGGCAAACCGGCCGGATTCATACAGCACATCGGCGAGCCGGAAATTCACCTGCGCGGTGTCGGCGTCGTCCGGGAAGGACTGCACCTGCAGGCGATACCAGTGTGCCGCCTGCGCGAACTGCTGGTTGCTGCGGCTCTTCTGCGCCTCGGCGTGGTGGTAGGCGGCAAGATCGGTCAGGTGGGTCTTCAGCTGCGCGACGACGCCGGGATAGTCGGCGCGGTTGCGGCCCTGCCAGAACGCGGTGCCGATGTTGTAGTGCTCCACGTATTCGCGCTTGCCCTCGAGCACCAGCTGCGCGAATCCGCCGCGGTTGTAGGCTTCGATGGCGCGCGTCGACAGCCCCGGCGCGAACTCGCTGTTGGGCTGGCGCGCCACATAGGCGCGATAGGCGGTGGCGGCGTCCTGGAAGCGCTCCTTCTCCACGTGCAGGTCGCCCAGCCGTGCATACAGCAGCGAGGCATAGGGGGGACGGCCGAGCTGGTCGACAAGGCGGTTCAGCGGCTCGACGTCCTCGTGATAGGTGAACACCAGCGTCATTGCGCGCAGCGTGTCGTCGGTGATCTCGCGCTCGGCGCGCGGCAGGCTGTCGGGCGGACGGAAGCCCTGCGGCGCGCTGGCATCGCGCAGGCGCAGGTCGAGCAGGCGCGCAAACACCGGCAGGCTCTCGTCGTTCGCGCCCTGCTTGAACAGCGACCAGCCCTGCTTGTAGAGGCCCTGCTGGTAGAAGTCACCGGGACCGCGGCGGGTCACCTCGGTATAGGCTGCCTCGGCGGCACGATAGTCGCGCGCGGAGAACAGCAGCTCGCCGCGGCGGAATTGCACCTCGGCGATGCGCGGCGAATCCGGGTAGCGGCGCACGAATTCATCCAGTGTGGCCAGCGCCTGCGACGGCTGCCCGGTGGTTTCGTAGGCACGCGCCAGCTGGTAGAGCACCTGGTCATTGCCCGGCGCATCCGGATGCGCGGCCAGGCGCTGCGTGTAAAGGCGGATGGCCTCGGCGCCGCCGGCATCGATGCGCGACACCTCCGCATCCATGCGCTCGGCCTCGCCGGCATCCAGCGACAGGTCGCCCAGGCGGCGCAGTGCCTCGGCGCGCAGCGCAGGATCGGCGTTCTCCAGCTCGAGGAAGCGGCGGTAGTTCTCCGCGGCCTTGCCGGCACTCGCATCCGAAGGACGGTCGCGGCGGATCTCCACCTGCCGCCGGGGCAGATCCTGCAGCGTGGGTTCGCGGGCGCGGTCGGCCGCTTGAGTGAAGCCGGTGGCCAGCGCCGCCACCAGCAGCGTCGATGCGCGCAGCGCGCGGCGCAGGCTCACGGCGCGCCCTGCTGCGCCGGCAGTTCGGCCGCGCGGTCATGGATCGCCGCCAGCGAGAAGCGGGCCTGGATCTCGTAGTCGGCCAGGCGATCGCGCTGCGCCTGCAGCTCCTGCACGGCGATGTCGGCCAGCAATTGCTGCTGCGCCTGTGCCGCAGCGGCCAGTCGATTGCGCAATGCGGTCATGCGCTGCGTGAGCGCATCGATGCGCGCGGCATGGTCGCCGGTGGTCACCGGTGCCGATGCACGCGCGTCCTGCAGCCGCAGCCAGCGCGTGTTGGCCTCTTCCAGCGCACGGTCCAGCTCGCGCAGCCCGCGCCGCTGCTGGTAGAGACGCTCGCGGAAGGCCTGGTGAAGGTCCCAGTACAGCGCGCCCTTGATCAGCGCCAGCTTCTCGCGCGCAGCCGGTGTGGCCGCGTCATCTGGCGCTGCGGCGAGCCCGGCCTCGATGTCGAGGATGCGCTGCCACTGCCCGCGCTGCTCCGGCGTGCCCAGCGCGGCCACATCGCCGGTGTTGACGATGTCGTTGAAGCGTCCCTGCGCGATCCTGCGCCGTGCTTCGGCATCCGTCAGGGCACCGCTGGACAGCAGGCCATCCACGCGCGGGGTGCGCCCGGCATAGGCGGCCTCGCGCGCATCGATCATGTCGCCGTACACGGCCATGTTCTCGTCCCAGCGCGCCAGCGTGGAGCCGAGGTAGGCCAGGTCGCGATAGTTCTTCAGTCCTTCCTGGAAGTCATGGCCGGCCAGCACCGGATACAGGTAGCGGGACTCGGGCGCATCCGGCAGCTCGGTGAGCTGCCAGAACCAGCCACGCTGTGGCGAGACGGCATCCTCGGCGCCGACCAGCTGGCGCATCAGGCTGCCTTCGCGGATGCGCGCGATGGCGGCATCGATGTTGCCGCGCTCACTGGCGAAGGACTCGAGCGCCGCCTCGTAATGGCTCGCCGCCTGGCCATGCGCCCCCAGCTGCGCGAAGGCATGCGGCACGGCAAGCCAGGACTCCTGCACGGCGGCATCGAGCAGGTTGCGATCATGCAGCGCGAGCCACGGCGTGAGCGCTTCCTCATGACGGCCGGTGGCGGCCAGCGCCCAGCCCAGGCCGAGCAGCGCGCGCGAGGACTGCGGGCCGTTCAGCCGCACGCGCAGCAGGAAGGGCGATGCGGTGTCCGGCTGGCCCTGCTGCAGCCAGGCGAATCCCAGCGCGAGGTTGGCCTTGTCGCGCAGGGCGAGCAGCTCTTCGCTGCTGGTCACGATGCCACCGACCTGATCGAGCCAGCGGGCGCCTTCGTCGAGCCTTCCGCTGCGCACCAGCGCCACACCCAGGTTGAAGCGCGCGAACTGCAGCCAGCTGCTGCTGCTTTTCCACTGCGACAGCGCTGCGATGGCCTCGTCGTAGCGCTGCAGGTGCATCAGCGCATTGGCCTGCAAGTGCACACGCTCGGCCGCCTCGGCCGGATCCAGCGCGCCGGCAATGCGCGCCAGCGCATCCAGCGCGCGCTGGTGGTAACCGCGCGCATACCAGACCTTGGCCAGGTAGAACCACGCGCGCGACTTGACGCTGGCCGGGATGTCGCCGGTCAACAGCGACTCGAAGCGCCGGCCGGCCTCGTTGTGCATGCCCAGCTGCAGGTACAGTCCGCCGGCAAGCAGTTCGGCCTCGCCGCGGTGATGCGGCATCAGGTTCCAGCTCGAATAGGCTTCCAGCCGCGTCAACGCTTCGAAGTCGTCGCCGACGAAAGTGGTGAACAGCACATCGCCATAGTGAAGGTCCTGCACCCTGGTGACCGGCAGCTTGTCCGGCTCCGCCGCCTGCGCCGGCAGCAGGCCCATGGCCAGCAGCATTGCGGCAGCGATGGCGGAACGGATCGGCATGTGGGGAACTATTCCCAGTCCCGCACGATGAATTCGGGCTGACGCCTGCTCTGCCGGTCGGAGATCTTCAGCTCCAGGTACTTTGCACCCACCGACTTCTCGAACTTCAGCTGCGCGCCGCGCGAATAGTCCTGGCCCTGCGGTCCTTTGCCGGTGAACAGCGCCACCAGCTCATGCTCGCCGACGCGCAGGTTGCCCAGGTACAGCCGCTGCACGCCGCCCTTCAGCAGCGCTTCGGCTTCGCGCGGGGTATAAAGGTGCTTCGCCACCTGCTTGTCGTTGAGCCGCAGCTCGACGGTGTCGAGCGCGAAGAACTCGCCCACGTCCATCGACAGGAACACCGCCACCTGCGTATTGGCGGGGAACAGCAGTTCTTCCTCGAGGATGAACAGGTCGCGGTTCAGGTCGACCACGTCCTTCTTGATGGCCTGGATCTCTTCATCCAGCGCGCGCGTGTCGGGCGCCGTGGCAGGGGCCGCGGCATCCTGCGCCGAAGCGATGGGCCCGATGCCGGCCAGCGTGGCCAGCAGCAGGCCGGCAATGAATGAACTGCGCTTCATGGGAATGGAAATCCTTTGTCGGTCTATTCGTCCAGCAGCGGCCGGATGCGCGCAAGCCAGGTCTCATCGTCGCCGCCGCGATGTCCCCGATGCACATCACGCACGGTGCCGCCGCGATCGATCACCAGCAGCATGGGCAGATTGTCCACGCGCCAGGCCCGGGCCACCGCCTTGTCGGGATCCAGCAACATGGGGAAGCCCACCGGATGCCGCAATGCAAACGCGGCCGCGGCCAGCTGGTCGTCATCCACGTTCACGGCCAGCGCTGCAAGACCGGCCGAGCGATAGGTGTCGACGAGGCGGCTGACCGCAGCGAGCTGCGCCGGGCATTCGCCACAGCGGCTGCCCCAGAAGGTCACCAGCACCACCTCGCCGCGGTATTCGGACAGGCGGAAATTGGTGCCGGAGGTGGCCTTCAGCGCGAAGTCGGGCGCCGGTTGCCCCAGCAGCCGATGCGACGAGCCGGCCGCACCGCTGGCCGCGGCGACCATCAGGCCGGCCGCCAGCCACCACAATGAACGCCAGGCATTTCGCACAGCAGCAACCCTAAACGGCGGTGACAGTTAACGTAAGCAGGATAGCGCGCAGGCTCCCCACCGCCATGAACGACGTCACAGCGACACTTGGCCGAAGGCGATCAGGTTGTCGAGGTTTGAACCGAGTCCATGGTTCGGGAAATGCGTCTGCAGGTCCCCTTCCCGTCCATGCAGTGCGAGGTAGTTCAGGATCACCTCTTCAACCAGCAGGTTCACGGCATTGGCGCCCGGATGCGAGGTGGTCGCCACCGCACCATCGGCGGTGTACCAGCCGATCTGTCGCCGCGGCACACCGGGGCCCATCGGCCGCATCGGCACCGGACCGCCCGGGTTGTACACCAGCATCAGCGAGGCCGCGGTGGCCTGGTTGTCTCCGGTCCACACGCCCTTGCCGCGACCGTTCACCGAGTTGTCGAGCATGCCGTTCGACGACAGTGAACCGTCGCTGAACACATAGACCATCAGCGGCCGGCCCCTGCGCGCCGCATATTCCAGGCAGGCGCCGATGCATTCGCCGGCCCGGATGTCGCGCAGCTCACCGGTGGCGCGCTCGCCGGTGTGATAGTCGAAGCCGCCCATCTGGACGGTGCCGGCGCCGGCATTGCCATCGATGACCATCTTCATCACCGCGGCGGTCTTGCGGAACTCGTTGTCACCGTTGTACTCGGCCTGCGTCCAGATGCCGTTGGGACCGACGATGTCGGGATCCAGGCCCGGGTTCAGCGCCGCCGGATCATTGAAGCGCTCGGCCAGGTACGCCGACTTCACGTAGCCACACTTGTTGAATTCCTTGATGTCGCTGTCGGAGGCCATCAGCGTTGCGACGCGATCGTGCTTGCGGTGCGTGAGCACGGCCATCGACTCCATCACCGCCACGGCATCGGCGGCATCGGGGAACAGCGTGCCCAGCTCGCCGGTATCGACCAGCCCGGTGACATCGCTGGCGCGGTCCACCTTGGTGGGACGGATGCCGGGATCGACCATCGCGATCGGCGCCACCGAGTTGCCGCCGGACTCGGAGGACACCGAGCCGATCAGCGTCAGCAGCTCGCCCGTCGCGCCGGTCTTTGCGATGCCATACATCGGATTGTGCGGATTGTTGCCGGTGTCGTTCTCCGAGCGCGCGGCGATGATGGCGCCGTCGGTGTTCGCCGCGGTGGTGGGCTGCGTCCGGCGCACCATGCCGCGCAGGAAGGCGCTGTCCACATGGAAGGCGATGTTGAACTGGCGGTCGATCTGGTCGGGCAGGTTCGGCGTCATGTTGCCCGGCAGGCCGAGGCGGGAATAGCCGGCGGTGGAGAGGAAATCCTCCTGTCCGCCCTGGCGCCCCATCAGCACGCTGGAACCGGCGATGTTCGCGCCGCCCGACAGGTCGAAGGCAATGAACGGCACCATGCCGGCGCCGCCGGTGATGCCGCAGCCGCCGGCACCGATGTGGGCCAGGTCAGCCAGCACATCGGCGCGCGCGATGCCCGGACGCATCAGGCTGGCCAGCGTCGGCATCATCACGGCGCCAGCGCCGGTGAGCAGGCCGGCCGACAGCATCTCGCGACGCGTCACCGGACGACGGTGGTCACCATGCAGCAGCGGTGCATTCAGGCTGCGGCCCCTGGGAATCTTGCGGATGTAACGCATGGTCCTGGTATCCCTTTAGAGAATCGACAGGACGCCACTGCCGAGTGCGGCAGCGCAGGCGGCCTTGGCGACATTGGCGCTGGTGGTGCCGGGCTTGGCGATCAGCCGGTCGATCAGCGAGCCCAGTTCGGTGCGGATGGCGGAGCCATCCGGCTGCGTGGCGATGTCGGCACCGACGGCCTTCTGCAGCAGCGGCACGACCAGCACGTCCTTGCCCGCATCGGTGGCGAACTGCGAGGCCGGGGCGCTCACGTCCAGCCCGGGGAAGAACGCGGCACGCGCCTGGCCGTCATTCACCATCTCGGAGCAGTACTTGATGGCCAGCTGCGCCACGCCGGTCTGGTGAGATGCCAGGAAGGCCCCGATGTCCGGCACCGGCGGCAGCTGCTGCTGCACCTGCAGGTAGGTGCTGCGCACGCCTGCGTTGGTGGTGGGCACGCCGGTGATCGCCGACATGCTCTGGTTGAGCTGCTCGAAAGTGCGCACGCCGATGTCCGGGCGCGGCGCCAGGTCCACCGCCACCGGCGTGGCGCCGGTGAGCGGTGTGCGCGCATAGGTGTGCTGGCCGATGCGGTCGAAGGTCAGGAAGAACAGGTCCGCATCCGGCCCCTTCTGCAGGCCGATCACGGTGCCGATCTCCGCCAGACGCTGGCCGGTCTCCGGGGAATAGCCCGCGCTGGTCACGGTGGTGTCGATGTTCGAGAAGGCCTGACCGGCCTGCACCTCGGCGCCATTCACGCCGATGCGGATGCCCTCGATGTCGATGCTGCCCGGCGCCACGGCGGGATCGAGGCTGATGAAGGTCGGCCGCGTGAACAGGTAGCTGTAGCTGTCGTAGACGCTCGCCTCGAACATCACATAGCTCTGCGGCACGCCGGTGAGCTCCGTGACATTGAACAGCAGGAAGTAGCGCTCGCCGACGCCGGCGGCAAAATTCATCTGCACCTGCTCCGCGGTGAGCGCGCGCTCGTGGATGGCCACGAAGCGCAGCACGCCGCGCCACTGGCGGTTGTTCGAGGTCTCGTTGCCGAACACCAGCGAGAAGGTGTCATCCCAGGTGGCCAGCGAACCGCCCTCGCGCGGGTCCGCATCGCCGGTGAAATTGCCGTTCACGTACAGCCGGCGGCCATTGACCGGATCGAAGGTCAGCACCACATGCTGCAGCGAGGCCTGGGCATCCTGGTCGTCATCATTGGTCAACAGCGCCGGCGCGCCATTGGCGCCGGTGGTGCTGGAGCGGTTCAGCGCCTCGTACTGGTAGGCGCGCTGCGCCAGGGTCACGTTGCGCGACATCACCCCGCCCGAATAGCTGATGATGTATGCATCTTCCTGGGTGACATTGGCAGGCGCGGCCCACACCTCGATGGAATATTCGCCGGTCTGCCTGATGCGGTTGGCGAGCTTCGAGCTGGCGGTGGTGGTGGCCTGCGCCTTGCCGCCGCCCGCACCGATGTTGATGCCCCAGCCGCCCACATGCGTCACGTCGCCGTCGATGGTCAGGTTCAGCTGCGGCTCGACACCGCTGGTATCGATCACCTCGCCATTGACCAGATCCTTGAACTGGTACTTGGCGATGGTGTGCGACTCGAAGCGGCTGCCGCCCGCGGCGACGGTGCCGTCGAACAGCGTCAGCGCGCGGCTGACCTTCAGCGCCGGGTTGATCTGGGTGACCGGCACGCCGTCTGCAAAGGCCTGGATGGCCCCCAGCATGGTCGCGGCATCAGCCGGGCAGTTCGTCCAGCAGTTGTGGCTCTCGTCGCGCAGGCGCTCGACGAAGCGCGAATTCGCCGGTGAATCCAGGTTGATCTTGGCGAGGGCCGCCGCATAGGCCTCGTTGACATCGGCGCTGGCGAAGAAGCCCGGCGCCGGCTGCGGCGAGGCCGGCGAATGGCAGCGTGCGCAGTTGCCCGCGTCGCGCAGCACCGGCCAGACGGTGTTCTGGAACGAGCCGGGGGAATCAGGAAAGGTCTTGGTCGCGCCGACTTCCACATCTGCCGGCGCCTGCAGCTCGATCACCGTGCCGCCGCCACCCACGCCGCCCACCCAGTTCTGCACCCAGGTGGTCAGGATGTCGGCACAGGCCTGCGCACTGGACAGCCAGCAGTTGTGGCCCTCGGCCACCTTCAGCACCAGCGCCGACTGGTCCGGCTGCGTGGCATTGATGAACGGCAGCGCATCGGCATAGGCCAGGTTCACATCGTCGTTGCGCGCGAAACGCGGCGCCTGGCCGGGCGTGGATGCGTTGTGGCAACCGCCGCAGCGATTGTTGGCCTTCACGTTCTGCCAGAAGGCGATGCGGAAGGCCTGCGTGTCGGCGGTCTGCGGCGCAGGCCCGGTGTAGTCATTGACCTGCGGCGGATTGGTGTTGGGATTGACCGTGGTCGGCGCACCGCCGCCACAGGCGGCAAGACCGGCGAGGCCCGCGGCAACCAGGATGGCCCGAAGCATGTTCATGAACCTCTCCCTCAATTGCCGCGGCAGTACGCCGCGGTCTCCGCGAACACGTCCTTCACGCGGTAACCATTGCCGCGGAAGATGCCCATCACGCGCTCGACCTCATTGCGGTCGTTCTGGTTGACCGGCGGACGCAGGCAGACGGTGCGGAACACCTTCTCGACCTGGCAGCGTGCGAACTGCTCGCTGCCGGCCAGTTCCTGGCCCATGCTGCTGGCGCCATTGCCGCTGCCGGGCAGGCCATGGTCCCAGCCCATCACGGTGTTCACGCCCTCGCGCCAGTAGTTGGACCAGCCATCATCCGGCGTCACGTAGCCGGGCTTGAAGTTGTCCTGGTTGATCAGGTACTTCGGCTGCACCTGGCCTTCGGTGTATTCGATGCGGCCGGCGCCCTCGTTGAAGTTGTAGTAGGCGAAGGCCTGCGTCAGCGGATCCATGCCGGTGTGGCAGCCGATGCAGTTGTTCAGGAAGATGCGGCTGTCACCACCCGGCGACCGGCTCACGTCCTGGCGGATGCGATCCGGCGACAGCTGCGCGTCGTGCACCTGCTCCAGGTCCTTGCACATGTGCGCCATCAGCGTGAAGCGGAACATGGCGCGGTTGGTGCCGGCAGTGAAGAACGACTGCGCCGCGGCGCGCGTGGTCATCACGCCGGCGGTGGCCGAGGCCGGAAGCCCCGTGTGCGTCGACTGCGTGGCGGCCACCAGCACCTGCGGGTTGCCGAGGTCGACGTCGCGGTCTTCCATCTCCTCGTACAGGTTGTTGTTCACCGGCGAATAGGGCGGCAGGCCCGCACCGCCGACGTAGAGGATGTCGCCGCTGAGAACCTGCCGGAAATCCACATCGTCGCGGACCATGCCGATGACGGTGGCGGTGTAGTCGTTCAATGGCGCGAACACGGTCTGTTCGCGGTTGGTCCAGGGCGTGACCCAGTTCTTCAGCACCGTGGTGTAGAAGGTCTTCGTCTGCATCGCACGCCGGGCTGCAGCCACGGCACCGGCGCGGCCGGGCTGGGCCAGCAGGTCCTGCTCCATCAGGTCGAGTATCTGCGCGCTGGGCGGAACGCCCGCGATGCGGTCGTGGATGCGCTTGGCCTGCGCGCGCTCCGCCGGGCCTGCATGCGCGAATGCCGCCACGCAGAGTGCGAGCGCACCGATCGCCGCAGCGACCGGATGGGATCTGTGCTTGTGCTTCATGAGACCTGCCCTGATCATCGGTGGCGGCAAATCTAGCCGCATGGCAATGCGTTCCCTAATGTCTCAACGCAACGACGTCGCTGGCCGCCGACAGCATCGCGTTTCACGTCGCAAAGCTATGATTTGCCCTGCGTTGTGCGATCTGCATCACAGTCAATTGCAAGCGCCAGGGACTACTTAATCCATATCCTCCCGGAGTTTCCGGGTGCGGGCAGGTCTAACGTGAAATCAATCCATCAAGCAGGCGGCGTGCTCTCCGCCTGTGTCATCAGCATGCTCCTCGTCGCCTGCAGCGGCGGTGGCAGCATCGATGTCGGCGGCGGCCAGGCGAATGATCCGGGCACGGTCGATTACCCGATCGCCTATGTAAAGCGCACCATTCCACTGGATGGCGATGACCTGCGCGACCAGCGTGGCACGGTGGCCGATGCCGATCTGTTCATGCGCAACCGCGCCTCGCCCTCCTCCACCGAAATCGACATCACCGGCCGCATCACCGGCACGGACCTGTACGACATCAAGGACGTGGACGTGTCGCAGGACGGCCGCCGCATCGTGTTCGCGATGCGCGGGCCACTGGAAGGGGACCAGGACGAACGTGACCCGCCGAGCTGGAACATCTGGGAATACGACATTCCCGCCGATGCACTGCGGCGCGTGATCCCGCTGGATGACAATGCCGAAGAAGGCCACGACATCGGCCCGCAGTACCTGCCGGACGGGCGCATCGTGTTCAGCTCGACGCGGCAGCGTCAGTCGAAGGCCATCCTGCGCGACGAGGGCAAGGCCGGCTACGAGGCGCAGGCCATCGGCATGGGCGGCAACGAGAGCGCCTTCCTGCTGCATGTGATGAACGGCGATGGCAGCGACATCCACCAGGTGACCTTCAACCAGAGCCATGACCTGTGGCCCTCGGTGCTGACCAATGGCCGGGTGATGTTCACGCGCTGGGATGCGGCCACGAACCGCGGCATGCACCTGTATACATCGAACCCCGATGGCACCGACCTGCAGCTGCTGTATGGCGCGCGCAGCCACGAAACCGGCACGCCGGGGCCCGATGGCCCAACGACCATCCAGTTCTCGCGCCCGCGCGAGATGCAGGATGGGCGCATCCTGACGCTGGTGCGGCCCTTCACCGATACGGATTTCGGCGGCGACCTGGTGCTGATCGACGCCCGCAACTACGTGGAGAACACCCAGCCACTGGCCATCAATGCCGGCATGACGGGACCTGCGCAGTCTCGCGCCACGCCGTCGCTGGTGTCGATGGTGGAAGGTCCCTCCGTCGGTGGCCGCTTCCGCTCGGCCTTTCCGCTGTGGGATGGCAGCAACCGCCTGCTGGTGAGCTGGTCGCTGTGCCGGCTGCTCGACGGTGCCGAGACCCCGGCGCGCATCGTGCCCTGCACGCCCGGGCACCTCGCGGCCGCGGACTTCGCCACCCGTTACGTGGTTGCGCCACCGCTGTACAGCGCCTTCATCTACGATCCGGCGGACAATACCTTCCGGCCGCTGTTCCAGCCCGAGGAAGGCGTGATGATCACTGATCTTGTGGCCGCGCAGCCGCGTGCGCCGCAGGCCACCATCCTCGACCGCAGCGTGCCGGGTGACGACTTCGATCCGTCTATGGTCAGCGAGGGCGTCGGGCTGATCGAGATCCGGAATGTCTACGACTTCGACGGCACGCTGCGCAATACCAATCAGGGCCTGACCGGCTTACCTCTGGCGACCAGCACCGCGATGCTCGCGCAGCGGCCTGCGGAGCAGCGCCCGGCGCGCTTCCTGCGCATCGAGAAGGCGGTCTCGCTGGGTGATGACCAGCTGGGCGATGGTTTCCCGGATCTTGCGCGCCAGGCGTTCGGCGTGCCGGCATTCATGCGCGAGATCATCGGCTATGTGCCGATCGAGCCGGACGGATCGGTGTCGGTGCGGGTGCCATCGAACGTGGCCTTCGTGTTCTCGGTGCTGGATGGCAACGGCCGGCGACTGTTCCCGCAGCATCGCGCATGGCTGCAGGTGCGCCCTGGCGAGATCCGCCGCTGCGCCGGCTGCCATCAGGCGGCCACCGGCAATGCGCAGGACCTCTCGCATGGCCGCGGCCGCTACAGCTCTCAGTGGGTGCATGAGGATGCCACCAGCGAACTGGCCGATGTGCCCTGGGGCGCCGGTTCCGGTGTCCCCTTTCCCGGCACGCTCGCGCAGACCTCCGCCGGCGCGCTGGCCGGCGACACGATGGCGCAGGCCCGCGCGCGCACCAGCTGCATCGGCGGCTCGGTGTGCTCGCAGCGCCCCAGCGTCAACGTGGTGTTCGATGATGTGTGGACCGATCCCGATGTCGGCACGCCTGCGGATTCCTTCGCGTGGACCTATGGATCGCCGGGTCTTGGCACCCCCGCTCCGGTACGCACCGGCTGCATCAGCAACTGGAACAGTGCCTGCCGCGTGATCATCAACTATGTGGAGCACATCCAGCCGCTCTGGACGCTGGATCGCAGCCCGGACACCACCTGCACCAGCTGCCATGCGCCACCGTCGGCCACCGGATTGATGGCCGCACCGGCCGGCCAGCTGGATCTCTCCGGCGACCCATCGCCGGAAGAACAGCTGCATGTGGTGTCGTACCGCGAACTGTTCTTCACTGATGGCGTGCAGGACTTCCTCGGCGGCATGCTGGTGGAACGCACCGTCGAGGTGACGGTGGGCACCGATCCGGTCACCGGTGATCCCATCATCGAGCAGCGGCCGGTGAATGCCACGCGTCCCCTGGTTGCCGGAAATGCGCGCGGCTCCCGTTTCTTCGCCTGCTTCGCGGGCAACAATACCTGCGCCACCGGCGACCCGGCCCCGGATGCACCGCGTGGTACAGTCAATCACAACGGCTTCCTGACGCCCTCGGAGCTGCGGTTGATCTCCGAGTGGGTCGACATTGGCGCACAGTATTTCAACAACCCGTTCGCCAATGGCATCCCGACCAACTAGCGCATTTCGCATTGCACTGGCACTGATGGCCGCCCTGCTCGGGGCAGGCCAGGGCGTGGCTGCAGAAGATGGCCGGCCGGTGCAGCTGCGCGAACTGGTGGTCGCCGAACCCTATCTAGAGCTGCGGGAAGGCCCGGGCCGCGGCCATGCGATCACGCAGGTGGTGCCGCGCGGTGACCGCTTCGAGGTGCTCTACCGCCGCACCGAATGGTTCCGCGTGCGCACGCGCCGTGGCTTGGAAGGCTGGGCGCATGAACGCGAGGTGCTCAAGGCGCGGCTGCCCGATGGCAGCGCGTTCAGCATCGACCTGGGCAACCGCGAGGGCTTCACCTCGCATCGCTTCGAGATGGGCGCCTCGGTGGGCGACTATGGCGGCGCGACGCTGATCGGCACGCACTTCGCACTGTCGCTCAACGAGCAGCTGCAGCTGGAGCTCACCGGCTCGCAGTTCCTCGGCGATGCCTCCAACGGCTATGCCGTGGAGGTGGGACTGGCGCATGTGTATCGCCCGGACTGGCGGCTTTCGCCGCTGCTGACGCTGGGCGGCGGCGCCATCCGCATCGAGCCCAAATCGACGCTGGTGCTTCCCGAGGACCGCACCGACCAGACCGCCTATGCCGGCGCCGGCCTGCGTTTCTATCTGACCCGGCGATTCTTCGTGCGTGCTGAATACCGCCATCACATGGTGTTCACCAGCCGCAACGAAAATGAGGAGATCGAGGAATGGAAACTGTCTTTCGCGTTCTTCTTCTAGGCGCGGTGGCGCTGCTTCCGGGCTGTGCCTGGCTGCTGCCCGGCGGCGGTGATGTTGCCGCGCAGGAAGAGATCGTGCTGTCCTCGGACGAGGAACCCACCAGCATCCCGCCGCGCGTGATCGAGCCTGAAGTGGAGCGGCGCGAGGTCAGGGTGGCGCGCATCGATGCGGAGAACGTCGAGGTCGGCGCGTTCTATGGCGCGCTGTCGATCGAGGACTTCGGCACCAACCCGGTGCAGGGTCTCACGGCGGCCTATCATGTGACAGAAGACATCTTCTTCCAGGCGGCCTTTGGCCGCTCGAAGGCCGGCCGCACCAGCTACGAGACGCTGGGTGGCAATGTGCAGCTGCTTTCGCCTTCCGAGAGGCGCTTCACGTACTACGGCCTGTCGCTCGGGTACAACCTGTTCCCTGGCGAGGTGTACATCGGTCGCAGCCTCGCCATGAACAGCTCGCTGTACCTGTTGGGCGGCATCGGCAGCACGAAGTTCGCGGGCGATCAGCGCTTCACGGTGAACTTCGGCGCCGGCTACCGGCTCCTGCCGACCGACTGGCTGGCGATCCACATCGATGTGCAGGATCGCATCTTCCAGTCGGACCTGCTGGGCCGCGACAAGCTCACCAACAACATCGGCGCGCACCTCGGCGTGACCGTGTTCTTCTGACCTTGCTGCGGGAGGCCTTCGACATGAACCGAACCCTTCGATCGATGCGTACGCTGCTGCTGGCGACGCTGGTGTCGCTGCCGGCACTGGCCGTGGCACCACAAGGACCGGCCCCGGCCTTCCAGCTGCAGGGCATGGATGGCAAGCCCGTGGCCCTCGAGGACCTGAAGGGCCAGGTGGTGATGATCAACTTCTGGGCCACCTGGTGCGGCCCGTGCCGGCAGGAAATGCCGCTGCTCGACAAGCTGTATGCGAAGTACAAGCCCATGGGCTTCACGCTGCTGGGGGTGAATGTCGAGCCGGACTCCACACTGGCCGCAGGGTTCCTCGAGAAGACACCTGTCACCTTTCCGATACTGTTCGACACCGACAGCGAGGTCAGTAAGCTCTACAAGGTCGCAGGCATGCCCTCGACGGCCATCGTCGATCGCAAGGGCAACCTGCGCTGGGTGCACAGGGGCTACAAGCCCGGCGACGAGAATGCCTACCTGGACCAGATCCGGGCACTGATCCGCGAGTAATCATGAAAGGAACGCACAGGGTGGCAGGTTGGCTGGCAGGCATCGCCGCGCTGTGCGGCGCATCGGCCTGCGGCAGCATCGAGCCCTGGGTGAAGCCCTATGAACGCGAGCGCCTGGCCGATCCCATCATGGCCTTCGATGCAGATCCGGTGAGTTCCTCTTACATGGACCATGTGTTCGAGGTGCGCGAGGGTGCGCGCGGCGCCACCGGCGGCGCCGGTGGCGGCTGCGGCTGCAATTGATGGAGCGCCAGGACCAGTCCGGGTCGAAGGCGGCGACGGCCGGCGCGCGCGGCAGTGCCGGCATCTGCATGCGCATCGCCGCCTGCCTGCTGCTGCTCGTGCTGGGTGCGCTGTCGGCTCAGGCCGCAGTGCTGCCCGAGGATCGCGCCGACATCCTGTATCACCGCTATTCCGGCGGCGGACTCACGGTCGAAGGTCCGTCGGTGCTGGTGCGCAAGAGCCTCGGGGATTCATTCTCGGCCACGGCCAACTATTACGTGGATGCCATCACCAGCGCGTCGGTCGACGTGGTGGTCTCCGGCGCGAGCCAGTATCGCGAGGAACGCACGCAGAAAAGCCTGTCGCTGGACTACCTGCGCGGCAAGTCGATCTGGTCGGCCTCCTACATGGAGTCCGCGGAGAACGACTATGAGGCCAGCACCTGGTCCATCGGCGTCAGCCAGGACATGTTCGGCGACCTGACCACGATCAGCCTCGGCTATTCACAGGGCAGCGACGACATCCGCAAGACGGTGCGCGATGCGATCTCGGACGAGAAGATCCTTGACCCGGACTTCCTGCGCGACATCGAGCGGCGCAGCTACCGGTTCGGCGTGACGCAGGTGCTGACGCGCAATGCCGTGGCGGCGTTCAATTTCGAGACGGTGACCGAGCAGGGCTACCTGCAGAACCCCTATCGCTCGATGCGCTATCGCACCATCAGCGACACCTGGGTGCTGGCGCCTGAGGTCTTTCCCAGCACGCGCACCAGCAATGCCGGCTCGCTGCGGCTGAAGCACTATCTGCCATGGCGCGCCGCTGCCGAGGCGCACTATCGCTACTACGGCGACACCTGGGGGCTGCGCGCGCACACCGCGGGGCTGGAATATACGCATCCGCTGGCCGGCAGCCGCTGGACACTGACCGGCTCCTACCGCTTCTACAGCCAGAACAGCACCGATTTCTTCAGCGACCTGTTCCCGTATGAAGATGCGCAGAACTTCATGGTGCGCGACAAGGAGACCTCGGCGCTGCTCAGCCACACGCTGGGCTTTGGCGCGGCCTATGAATTCCCGGTGACCTTCGCGCCGTGGGTGAAGCGCGCGTCGGCCAACATGCATGTCAGCCGCATGATGATCGACTATGAGCAGTTCCGTGACCTGCGCGGCATTTCGCCGGGCACGGCACCGCCGGGCAGCGAGCCGCTTTACGCGCTGGACGCGAATATCATCCAGTTTTTCGTGTCGTTCTGGTTCTAGCCGCGGGCGGTTCGCGCCGCAGCGGCTGCTGCAGTCCCTGGCCCCGCGCCGGGCTGCCCGTCGGCCGCAGGCCGCCGAAGCGTTCGGCGGCAAGCTGCTGCACGCGGGCTTCGAATTCCCGGAAATCGACCACCAGGCGGCGACCGAAGTCCGTCAGCTGCGCGCCACCGCCCTCCTTGCCGCCCACCGCCAGCTCTGCCACCGGCAGCTGGAAGGCCGAGTTGGTGTCGTGCACCAGCAGCCAGGCGCGCCGGTAGCTCATGCCCAGCGCGCGTGCGGCGGCCGACAGCGAGCCGGTCTGCTCGATGCCCTCCAGCAGGTCGATCTTTCCCGGACCGATGGAACAGTCGGGTGCAAAGTCGATGCGGGTGCGGACCTGTGGCCTGGCCATGTGGCCAGTCTAGCCGCTGTCGGTGATGCTGCGCGCGGGATGCGGCACCGCGGCCCTGGCGCCGCGGGTGCGGCGCTGGCCACAGCCATGACGCGGAGTGGTCGCAGCGCTATATCCGTTTGTGCATAGCGTGCCGGCCGGTACAATCGCGCCCATGCGACGCCTCGTCTCCCGCTTGCTCTCCGGCCTGATCCTGGCGGCCTGCGCAATGGCCGCGCCGGCAGCGGAAAGCACGCTCACCGTGTTCGCCGCCGCCTCCCTCACCGATGTGATGCAGCAGATCGGCGATGCCTGGACCGGCCAGGGCGGGTCCGCGGTGCGATTCTCGTTTGCCGGCAGCGCCATCCTGGCGCGGCAGATCGAGGCAGGCGCGCCGGCCGATGTCTTCGTGTCGGCCGACCAGCAATGGATGGATTACCTGGCGCAGCGCAGCCTGATCCGGGCCGGCAGCCGCGCCGACGTGGCCGCCAATGCACTGGTGCTGATCGCACCGTCGGACAGCCGCATCCGGCTTTCGGTGGAGCCCGGCTTCCGCATCGACGCGGCGCTGGGTGCGAAGGGTCGTCTCGCCACCGGCGACACGGACACCGTGCCGGCAGGCCGGTATGCAAAGGCCGCCTTGCAGCACCTCGGCGTGTGGGACCGCATCGCCGCGCGCGTGGTGGGTGCCGACAGCGTGCGCGCGGCACTGAACTTCGTGATGCGCGGCGAGGCCGCACTGGGCGTGGTGTATGCCACCGACATCCGCGGCGTCGACGCGGTGCGCGAGGTGGGGCGCTTTCCCGCCGGCAGCCATCCGCCGATCACCTATCCCGCCGCGGTCACTGCGCGTGCCAGCCAGGAAGCCGCACGTTTCGCGCGATTCCTGCGCGGCCCCGAGGCCCGCGCGATCTTCGTGCAACACGGATTCACGACACCATGATCAGACCCGCCGCCCTGTTGTTCACCGCCCTGCTGTCTGCGCCGACCCTGGCCGCCGAACCTGCCACATGCGCGCGCTTCCAGATGGATGTCAGCGCCGAGCGGGAACTGTTCCAGTCATCCCCGCGCACGGTCGAAGCCGCTGCGGATGCGGCCAGTGCCCGCGAGGTGCAGGCCGGGGGCCTGTACGAAGTGAAGCTCAGGCCGCAACAGCAGGTGCGCTATGTGGCCACGCCCGAACGCAAGCCGGATCCGGCGCTGACCGGCGGCATGCTGCGTATCCACATCGCCGAAGGCGGCCGCTACCGCGTGGCGGTGGATGCGCGCAGCTGGGTGGATGCGGTGTATGCCGGACAGCCGCTGCCGACCAATGATTTCCGCAGCGACCGGGAATGCGCAGGTCCCACCAAGATCGTCACCTTCGATGTGCCCTCCGGTGCTGACCTGGTGCTGCAGTTCATCGATGTGGATCGCCCGTCGCTGCGCCTGTCAGTAACCGCCGCACCGCGCGAAACCTGGTAGTCCTCAAGGATTCTTCGGCGGCGGCGTGCTGAAGCGCGAGGTGTCTTCGGTGCCGTGGAAGCGCGTGCCGTCGTAGGGCGCTGCGGTTTCGCCCGGATCCGGCTTCTTCGCGGCCGCCTTCTCGGCCACCACCTTGCCGCCGATGATGCGCGCCTCCCGCCTCTCTTCCGGCGTGACCGGAAATTCCCGGGAGTAATCCCGCACCGCCGTGTCGGGCGACCCTGCGTCGGGCCGTTTGCGTGACTCGCTCATGCGACGCTCCTTCGATCTCGGATCGAATGACTTTACGCCGCGTGCATTGCGCTGTCCGTCAGTGAGGGACTACAGCCGCGAGCGCGCAACCGGAGCGTCAGTAGCGCCAGTCCAGCTGCAGCAGCCAGCTGCGGCCGGCCTCCCAGAAGCCTTCCTGGTAGGCGTACAGCTCGTCGGTGAGATTGCGCACGCCCAGTTCCACGCCCCAGTGCGCATCGGGTGCATAGCGCGCGAAGGCATTCAGCAGCGTGAAGCCATCGGCCACGCGACCGCCATTGGTGGTGGTGTAGCGCTTCGACTCGCGCTGAGCATCGAATGTGACACGCCACTGCTGTTGCGGCTGCCAGCTCGCGGCGACGCGATGGCGCCATTCCGGAGTATCGGTGGGCAGGATGGCCGGATTGCCGAGGTTGTCGCGGTCGAGCAGGTTCACCTGTGCATCCAGGCGCAGCGACTCCATGGCCTGCCAGCTGCCCGAGAGTTCGACACCGCGGTTGCGCTGGCGGCCGATGTTCTGCAGCTGCGAGCAGTTCGGGTTCGGCGCATCGCAGGCGCTGCCCGGCAGCGTCACGCTTTCGATGGCATCGCGGATGTTCGCCTGGTACAGCGACAGCTTGCCGCTCCAGCCGGCGCCGCGGTGCTCATAGCCGAGCTCGAAGTGGTTGGCATATTCGGCATCGAGGTCCGGATTCGGCAGCGCGCTGCCCATGCCGCCGGAGAAGCGGTCCTTCAATGCGGGGAAGCGGGTCTTGCGGCTCACGCCGCCGAACACGGTGCCGGCCTCGCTGGCCTGCCACACCGCCACCAGCTGGCCATTGCTGGTGCTGGAATCATTCACCTGGTTGGGCACATAGCCATCGCCGCTCCACAGCCACGCGGTGCGGCCCGGCTGCGCCACGTACTGGTAGCTGGGCGTCAGCGACAGCCCCGGTGTCAGGCGCCATTCCTGCTCGATGGCGATGTCCCAGGTCGAGGCCACCAGCTGTTCCACCGGCTCGGCCGGCTGGCGCGTGCTCTCGCGGTGCACGTCCTTCTTCAAATGGGCCGAGACGCGCGTGACCGCGGCATCGCTCCAGCGCCACTCGAAGTCGGCGCCGGCACCGCGCGAGTAATCGTCATAGGCGCTGCCGAGGAACATCTGCGTGGTGTGCGCAAGGTTGGTGTACGCATCCAGCGAGTTCTCGAAGGTGTCGTGGAAGGCGCGCAGGCGCAGCGTGCCGCGCGCGGCGATGGCATGGCGCGAGGTGAGGCTGATGCTTTCCTTGTCCCACCAGGGCCACACCCAGAAGCGCGCGGGACCGGAAGAGCCGGTGTAGGGTGGATCTTCCTTGCGGCCTTCCTGGCGATACCAGGTGAGGTTGAACTCGTTGGCATCATCCGGCGTGAAGCCCACCCGCGCCATGTACAGGCGATCGCGCGTCCCGGCGTTGTCACGCAGGCCGCCGTCCTCGCGGCCCGGCACCGGATCGAAGGAAGCGGGAAGGCGGTAGCTGTCGGCTTCGCTGCCGGAGACGCTGAATGCGCCATACCAGCGCTCGCCGGCCGCCGACACGTTCAGCGCCGCGCGCACCAGGTTGGCGCGCAGCTTGTCGTCGGCTTCCGTGGAGATGCGTGCCGACACGGCCAGCGGTTCCACCGGACGGCGGCTCACCACATTGATGGCACCGCCCATGATGTTCGGCCCGTACAGCAGCGACGCCAGCCCCTTGCTGACGCGGATCTCGGAGACATAGTCCACACCGAAGCGCGCCAGGTCGACGTTGCCGTCATAGGGCACGTAGACCGGCACGCCATCGATGAACAGCGGCACCTGGCGGCTGTTGAAGCCGCGCAGGGTCACCAGCCGCTCGCGCCGCTGGCCGACGTTCTGCGTCGCCACGCCGGGCACCAGTTCCAGTGCCTGCGAGAGGTCATCGCGATGCTGCGCGGATATCGAATCGGAGGTCACACGGTCCACGGTCACCGGCAGCGCCACTGGCGTGCGCTGGCCGATGACTTCGACGGTGCCCAGTTCGGTCAGTGTGAAGTCGGTCGCGGACTGCGGGAAAGCGGGCGCGGCAAGGGTACAGGCAGCCAGTGCCAGGGCGCGGGGACAGGAGCGGAACATCGGGGGTTTCTTCTTCCGGAGGTCGGGGGGACGATATATCCCGCGGAATATACCGCACGATATATTTGGCGGTACATAGCGACATCCGAAAAAAAGGCCCGCTCCCGTGCAGGAGCGGGCCTTTGGCGAAGCCTCAGGGCTTCGAGTAGGTGATGCGGTAGATCAGGTTCGCGCCGTCATCGGCGAGCAGCATCGATCCATCCTTCAGCACCTGCACGGCCACCGGGCGGCCCCAGGCACCGTTGTCCGGCGTGATGAAGCCGGTCAGGAAGTCGACGTATTCACCGGTGGGCACGTTGTTGCGCATCGGCAGCGTGACGATCTTGTGGCCGGTGCGGTGACCACGATTCCATGAACCATGCAGCACCGCGAAGCCCACGCCGTGATACTCCGGCGGAAACAGCGAGGCGCCTTCCTTCGCGTTGTAGAACTGGATGTTGGTGGCCGCCGAATGCGCCACGAAGGGCACGTCAGGACGCGTCACCTTGCCCTTCAGGTCCGGACGGTCGCCGGCCATGCGCGGCTCTTCGTTGTCGCCCATGTAGTACCAGGGCCAGCCGTAGAACGCGCCTTCCTTCACGCGCGTGGCGTAGTCGGGCACGAGGTCGTCGCCCAGCATGTCGCGCTCATTCACCGCGCACCAGATGTCGCCGGTGGCCGGCTGCATGGTCATGCCGACGCAGTTGCGCAGGCCGGTGGCGAAGGTCTTGCCCACCTTGTCGTTGCTGCGCATGTCATACACGCGCACCATCGCGCGGTTCTCCTCGAGGCCCCATGGCGCACCAAGGCCATGCTCGCGGTCCCAGGCCTGCACTTCGGCCGCAGTCTTCTTCTCGATGCTGTCGGCGAAGATGTTGCCCTGCGAACCCACGGCCACATACATCCTGCTGCCGTCCTTCGAGAACACGATATCGCGCGTGAAATGGCCACCGCCCACCGGCGAGAGCTGCGGGATCACGACCTCGGGCACGCTGCTGGCCACGGTGTCGCCGACCTTGTAGGGGTAGCGCACGATGCGGTTCACCTCGGCGATGTACACCCACTCCGGCTTCTCGGCGGAAGGGTAGAACGCGATGCCATAGGGCTGGCCCAGGCCCTGCGCGTACACCGTCGGCGTAGCGGTGCGGCCGTCGGCCGTCGGACGCAGCACCTTGATGCGGCCGGCATTGGTCTCGGCCAGGAACACGTCACCGTTCGGCGCCACCTGCATGTTGCGCGGCGCGGTGAGACCCGTCAGGTAGGTATCGATCCTGAACCCGGGCGGCAGCTTCAGCTCGGCATCTGCCGGCTTGGGCACCACGCTCGGGAAATTGGTGGCCGACGGCGTGGCGAAGGGCTCGGGCAGGTTGTCGAGGTCGATGCGGTGCACGACACCCGGCGCGTCCTTCTTCCATTCTGCCTCTCCCGGCGGCGGTCCCGGCGGCGCGCCACGCGGCGGGCCGAAGCCGCCACCGCCGCCGCGCGGCGGACCACCGGCACGTGCGCCGGTGTTCAGCGAGCCATCACGCAGTGCGTTGAAATAGGCGACCAGGTTGTTGCGGTCGGCCTCGCTGGGGACCGGAATCACCATCGAGGTGCCGGGCACGGCCTCGGTGGGCGCGGCGAGGAAATGCGCCAGCGATGCGGCATCCCAGGTGATGCCGGAATTCTTCAGCGCGTTGGTGTAGCCGAAATCACCGCCGGTGGCGGCCTTGCGGCCCATCAGGCCGGACAGGGCCGGGCCCTGCGCGCCGCCGTTATCGCCCTGCTCGGCGCTGTGGCACAGCAGGCACTGTGCGCGGAAGAAGGTGCGGCCCTGCATGGCCG
Organism: uncultured Steroidobacteraceae bacterium; assembly: GCA_964417875.1. Classification (GTDB taxonomy): domain Bacteria; phylum Pseudomonadota; class Gammaproteobacteria; order Steroidobacterales; family Steroidobacteraceae; genus ZC4RG30. The sequence goes on along the minus strand of CAYQJU010000001.1, from coordinate 103,949 downwards.
GATTGGCGCCGGGTCCGCCGGGGCCGGGCTGGGCGCCCAGCGTGGGCATCGCCGCGAGGCCGAGTACGGCAGCCGCAGCGACGAGGATGCGTGACTTCATGTTTTCCCCCAATGGAACAGGACGTTCGAACCGGCAGAGGATACGCAGAAGCCGGCGTGGCCGCCATCGGCGGGCGGCTCAGGGTGGCGCCAGGTCTTTCGAATAGCTGACCTTGCCATCCGCCGCGATCACGATGGCGTCGGCATCGGGCAGGCCGTTGATGAATTCGATGCCCTGCTCCGGCCCGAGAATGAACACGGTCTTGCTCAGCCCGTCGGTGCGGGTGGCGGTGGAGGCGATGACGGTGACGCTGCGCAGTTCATCCGGTGAACGGCCGGTCTTCGGATCGAGGATGTGGTGGTAGCGCACGCCGCCTTCATCGAAATAGCGCTCATAGTCGCCGGAGGTGGAGAAGGCCGCATCGACCAGCGGGATGCGCAGCACCACCTCGCCGGCGCGATCCGGGTGGCGGATGCCGATCACCCACGGCGCGCCGAAACGATCGCCGATGACGCGCGTGTCGCCGCCGGAATTGACCATGGCGCGCGTGATGCCGCGCGCCTTGAGGATGTCGATGCCGCGATCCACTGCATGGCCCTTGGCGATGCCGCCCAGGTCGATGCGCATGCCGGGTTGGCCGAAGGCGACCGTGCGGCGCACCGGATCGAGCTTCAGCTGGCGATAATCGACCGCCGGCAAGGCATCTGCCACTGCGGCCGCGTCGGGCCGGCGCCGCGCACGATAGTCATAAAGGTAGCCGACGCTGGCATAGGTGATGTCGAAGGCGCCCTGCGACAGGCGCGAATATTCCAGCGATGTGGCAAGCAGCGCGAACAGCTCGTCGGAGATCTTCACCGGATGGTCCGCAGCCTCGGCGTTGACGCGCGAGACTTGCGAATCGGCCTTGTAGGTGCTCATCAGCGCATCGATGCGCCGCATGTCGGCGAACACCGCCTCGATCGCGGCCTCGCCGGCGGCGGCGTCCTCGCTCCACAGCTCGACCGCGCAGCGCGTGCCCATGATGGCTTCCTCGCGCGTGATCCAGGCGGCCTGAACCGCGGCTGAACCTGCAGCGGCGATGCACAGCATGGCGAGCATGCGAAGCCGCCGCAGCGATGCGCGCGAAAGATGCATGCCGCAACGATACCCCAGCCCGGAAGGCTGGAGTAAGCTTCGATGCAACGCAGACCACCAGATGGAGTTCCTGCACATATGAACCTGCATCGCCGTCTCTGCTGCATCCTGCTGGCCGCCATTGCGCTCGGCGCGGGCAGCACCGCCCTCGCCCAGGCACAGCAGGAAGCCCGCCTGCTGCAGGCTTCCGAAGTGCTCGATGCGCTGCGCAACCAGCGCGACACCGCCATCCCCGAGAACCTGCTGCAGCGCGCCTATGGCGTGGCCGTCATCCCCAGCGTGAAAAAGGTGGCCTTCGTGCTGGGCGGACGACGCGGCAGCGGCGTGCTGACGGTGCGCGACAGCCGCGGCCGCTTCACCAATCCGGTGTACATCAACCTCACCGGCGGCAGCGTGGGCTGGCAGATCGGCGCGCAGGAAACCGATGTGGTGCTGGTGTTCACCACGCGGCGCGGCGTCGAGGGCATCTCCGACGGCAAGCTCACGCTGGGCGTGGGCGCCTCGGTGGCCGCAGGGCCGGTGGGCCGGCAGGCCGAGGCAGCCGGTGGCAGCAATGCCGAGGTCTATGCCTATTCGCGCAGCCGTGGGCTGTTTGCCGGCGTGTCGCTGGATGGCACCGCCATCACCATCGATGAGCGCAGCAACCGCGACTTCTACGGCCGGCGCGACGTGCTGCCCTCCGACATCATGAGCGGCGCGGCCACCACCAGCTCGGAAAATGCCCGCCGCTTCCTGGCGTCGCTGGCGCGCAGCACCGGCGAGAGCGCCAGCGAGATGCCGGCTGCGGGCACCACCGCGGCGCCGGCGGCCGTGCAGACGCAGCCCCAGCCGGCCAGCGAGGGCAGCGGCGAGGTGCGCACCTTCCCGATGGAAGATCCGAACCCGGGTGCCGAGCCGAACTGATCAGCGCGGCAGCAGCCACAGGGCCAGCGGCACATAAGCCAGGCCCAGCAGCACCGACACCGACGCGGCGCTGGCGGCCATCTCGCGATGCAGGTGCTCGCGGTCGGCAAACACCACGGCGCTGAAGCCGATCGGCGCGGCGGCGCCCAGCACCAGCACGGCCCGCGTCAGGCCCTGCAGGTCGAAGATCCACGCCAGCAGCAGTCCCAGTGCCAGTCCCAGCGGCAGGCGCAGCGCCAGTGCGGCCATCACCCGCCGGTCGCGCAGCAGGCGCGCATCGAACAGCACGCCCAGAGCGACGATGACCAGCAGCAGGATGGACTGGCCCACCAGCCGCAATGGGCCGACCAGCCACTGCGGCAGCATCACGTCGGCGCCATTGATCGCCAGTGCCGCGAGCAGCGCCCACAGCGGCGGGAAGGCCAGCGCACGCTTCACCACGCTGGCGGCACCGGCATGATGGCCGCCATACCACGCGGCCAGCATGTACACGAAAGTGCTCTGGCCGATGATGTGGCCGAAGTCGAACAGCGCCAGCTGCGCGAAGCCCTCCTGTCCCCAGGCGGCGATCACGAACGGAAACAGGAAGCCGTTGTTGATCGACACGCCGCACAGCGTGAGGGCGCCCTGCTCCGGACGTGACATCCGCATCGCGCGGCCGGTCAGCCATGCCGCCACCAACGTCAGCAGCATGATGGCCAGCGCGCTTGCGGGAAGCGCGATCAGGTCCGCGCGCAGCGGGATGCGGCTGACATCCGCGATGAACAGGGCCGGCAGGCCAACGGTGATGACCAGCCGCAGCATGAGACCGGCATGGCGCGGCGCGAGCCACCCCAGGCGCCTTGCGACAAGGCCGGCGATGAACAGACCGATCAGCAGTGCGATGCGCAGTTCAGCGGACATGCGTCAGACCGGCGGCGGCACGCGCATGGCGCAGCAGTGTGTCCACATCCTCGCCATCGCGCGGATACAGCCCGACGCCGACGCGCACCGCCACCTGCACCTGCAGCCCGCCTTCCAGCTCGATGGTGCGGCCGACCTCCTCGCTGACCCGCGCGGCAATGCGCGCGGCCTGCTCTTCGTTGCCCACATCGGCCAGCAGCAGCGCGAACTCGTCGCCCTCGGGCCGCGCCACCGTGTCGCCGGGTCGCACCAGCGCACCCAGGCGCTGTGCGACCTCGCGCAGCACCGCATCGCCGGCGGTGGCGCCGAGGGAGGCATTCAGGTGGCGGAAATGATCGACGTCGGCGATGAGCAATGCGAAGGTGGCCTGCGCCTCGCGCGCGGCGGCACGCATCGCGTCGAAATGGCGGGCCAGCAGCGCGCGGTTGGCAAGCCCGGTGAGCGGATCGGGACTGGCCTTGTGCGCCACCGGTGTTGCCGGCAGTTCCAGGCGGCCGGCATGGCGACTCATCTCGGCGATGCTGCGGGCGTGGCCGGCCAATACCAGCAGCGTGATGACCAGCAGCGCGGCGGCGGTTGCATAGACGATGGCCAGCAGTGGATCGCGTTCTTCCTCGAGGTCGAGCACGGTGATCGCGCCGAGGCTGTAGGAATCATCCGCGAAGGCGGCGGCTTCGAATCCCAGGAAGAACACGCTGGCGATGGCCGCGGCACACAGCGTGGCCGCCGCCGTGCGCGCCATCAGCCTTCCCGGCGTGCGGCCCTGGCGCAGCCAGAACGCCAGCGCCAGCGTCAGCCAGCAGGCGCCGAACGCCGCCGCCATCGATGCCCCGAAGCGCGGCAGGTCGTAGTGGATGGCCGGCACGATCTGCATCGCGAACAGGCCCAGGTAGTGGATGGCGGCCAGGCCCACGCCCATGCACAGGCCGGCAATGCCCAGCCGCATCAGTCCCAGGTGCGGTCCGCCGGCGATCCACAATGCAAAGAAGCACACCATCACCGCCACACCCAGCGTGAACAGCATCGTCGGCAGGTGATGCACCACCACGATGGGCAGCTCGAAGGCCAGCATGGCGAGAAAATGCATGGACCACAGTCCGCTGCCCACCACGACCGCGCCGACCAGCAGCCACAGGCGCGCGGCGACGCCCCGCGCATTGCTGATGCGCTCGGCGAGGTTCAGCGCGACGAACCAGACGAAGAACGCGATCAGCAGCGCGAACGCGGCCAGGCGTGGGTCGTAGGTGCCGTTCATGCAGGAAGGGATGCGGTCAGGCGCCGGATGGCCGCGGGGCCGGTGCTGCTGCTGCCGCGTGACTGCACGTCATCGTCGCCCTAGGCGAATTTCACGCCGCAGCCGGCGATGCCGCAGTAGCCATTGGGGTTCTTGTGCAGGTACTGCTGGTGGTAGTCCTCGGCAAGGTAGTACGGCCCGGCCGGCGCGATTTCGGTGGTGATGGGCCGGCGACCGGCTGCATCGAGCGCGGCCTGGTAGCGCGCCTGCGAGGCGCGCGCCTGTTCCAGCTGCGCATCGTTGCTGGTGTAGATGGCCGAGCGGTATTGCGTGCCCACGTCATTGCCCTGGCGCATGCCCTGGGTGGGGTCGTGCGCTTCCCAGAACACGCGCAGCAGCTCTTCGAAACCCAACTTCGCGGGGTCGAACACCACCTGCACCACCTCGGCATGGCCGGTCTGTCCCGAGCACACCTCTTCATAGGTGGGGTTGGGCGTGAGGCCGCCGGCGTAGCCGACAGAGGTGGTGCAGACGCCGGGCAGGCGCCAGAACACGCGTTCCGCGCCCCAGAAGCAGCCCATGCCGAACAGCACGCCCTGCAATCCGGCCGGGAATGGGCCGGCCAGCGGGGTACCCAGCACCGCATGGTGCGATGCCGTGGGCAGCGGCGCGGCGCGCCCGGGCAGCGCTTCGGCCGCGTCGGGCAGGCGGGCGGACTTGCGGAAAAATGACATGCTCTGCAGGGGGGCCGGGAAGGAGGCTGGTATCATTCACGCCCCATGGCGATGATTCAAGCCGCGCACAACCTGCGCAAGCCCCATACCGAAGAACCGGCTCCCTATGGCGTGCGCATCAGCCTGAAGGAGAACGATCCGTTCCGCAAACTGCTGGGACCGGACTGGCACCGCCTGCACTGGTACCGCACGGCCCAGGAACGCGATGCGGCGCTGGCCGAGATGAGCCGCCGCCACGAATATTCGCGCCGCAAGGACTCCCCGACGCTGGTGTTCTCGAAGGTCGAGAACCTGGCTGCGAGCCGCGGCCTGGCCTGAAGCGGCCGACTGCGCCGCCTCAGAAGCCGACGCCCAGAGACAGGTAGAAGGCATGCCGTCCGCGGCTGTCGAAGCCGACGGCAAACAGCGCCGGTCCCAGCGGGCTGTCCAGTCCCACGAAGGCGCTGCCGTTCTTGCGCGCACTGCCGAAGCCGATGTCGCCGCGCCGCTGCCATACATTGCCCAGCTCGGCCGACACGCCGGCATACAGCGGCAGCACATTGAGCAGACCTTCGCCCGCATTGCCGATGCGCCGGAAATAGACCAGCCGCGCCACGGCCATGTGCGGACCGACCAGCGCGTCACGCGGCAGGCCTGAAAGGTCGAGGAATCCGCCGGCCTGGAAAAAGCTGCGCTCATCGGCGAAGCCGGCATCCAGCAAGGTGCCGGCCGACACCCAGCCCATCAGCGTGTTGCGGCCCCGCGAATGCAGGCCGCGCCATTCCAGCCGCACCGAATCGGAGACGCGTTCCAGCCGCCGGTTGGAAACCTGGCCGCGCCACTCCAGAAGCGCTGCCTGCCCGCGCCGGGCGAAGGAGGCACTGTCGCGGCTGTCGTAGCTGTAGCGCGCGAACAGCTCGTTGTACTGGAAATCCACCGGCTCGTCGCTGACTTCCCCGAGCCGCACGCGCGACTCGCCCAGTGTGCGTTCGGCGCCGAGACGCAGTTCACCCGAATTGCCGATCTCGCGGCCCAGTGATCCGCCGTAGGCCAGCGAGCGCACGCGCAGCTCGCCGACCTGGTCATCACCCTGGTACTGCGGCACATTGCGCACCTGGAACAGCGCCGCCGGTTCCAGGAACCAGCGCCGCCGCAGCGAGAATGGCAGATAGAGCTCGGTGCCGATGCGCGGATTGCCGCCCACCTGCGCGTCCCAGATCCATTCGGCGCCATAGCGGTTCAGGTCGGTGAGCAGCAGGCGCACCGCGGCGTCGAAACTGGTGTTGCCCTCGAAGTCATCCTGCAGCCGCAGGCCGGCGCGGATGTAGTTCGGTCCCCAGGAGTTGTCGCGGGCGACGAATGACAGGTCCGCTTCGCGGTGGCCATCGCGCGCACGGATGTCGGTGAGGCGGTAGTCCAGCAGTTCCAGGCGTCCCTGGCCGTAGTGGCGCGCGATGCGGCGGCGCAGGGCATCCACGTCGAGCTCGCGTCCGGCGAGGTCACCGAACAGCTCGGTGGCGGTGAAGCTGAACTCATCCGAGCCTGCGTCCACGGTCACATCGCGCACCACCACCGGCACGGGCTCGGGGCGGCGCGCCGCCTGGTACTGCGCATACGCTTCGGGCGTGACGGCCAGCGCGGCAAGCGCATCGCTGGCTGCGGTGGCCGATTGCCGGCCGGTTTCGATGATGCGCGACAGCCGCGTGAAGCCGAACGACGAGGCTTCGCCCAGCGCCGGCTGCACCAGCACGTCGCCATCGCGCAGCGTTGCCAGCTGCTGCTGCGACTGGCGGCGCAGCAGCAGTGTCAGCATCTGGTTGGTGACATTGCCCACCGAAGCCAGCCGCTCGCGCGAGGCCGGCGCGTGGCTGACATCGACCACGATCAGCCGGTCCACGCCCATGCTGCGTGCCACATCCACCGGCAGGTTGTTGGCGATGCCGCCATCCACCAGCAGCCTGCCGTCGCGTTCCACCGGCGCGAAGATGCCGGGCGCGGAGAGGCTGGCGCGCAGCGCGCTCGCCAGGTCGCCCTCTTCGATCACCACTGCCTCGCCGGTTTCAAGGTCGGTGGCCACGGCGCGGAATGGCGTGGGCAGCGCGTCGAAGTCGGCAAGCCCCGCCGCCGGCAGCGTCAGCTCGCGCAGCATCTGCGACAGCTTCTGGCCCTGGATCAGGCCGGTGGGCAGGAAGATGCGGCCCTCGCGGAAACCCAGCGGCAGCTGCACGAGGAAGTCGGCATCCTCGGCGCGGCGGCGGAAGTTCAGCATCGAGCGTGCGGGGCGGTCGCGGAAGGCATCTTCCCAGTCGATGCTGGTGAGGCGCGACTCGATCTCGCCGGCCGACATGCCGCGGGCATACAGGCCGCCGACCACCGCACCCATGCTGGTGCCGGCGATGGCATGCACCGGCACGCGCAGCTCCTCGAGCACCTTCAGCACGCCGACATGCGCGGCGCCCCGCGCACCGCCGCCGGAAAGCACCAGCCCGATGCGCGGTGCCGGAGCGGCGTCGGCCGAGGCCATCTGCTGCGCGGCCAACGCAGGTGCCGCCGCCGCCAGCGCCAGCCAGGTTGCAACCAGTCTGTAAAGCGGTGCCCGCATGGGAGCGTCAAGGATAATCCATTACGGTAAGCTTCCCCGCATGAAGCAGAAGATCATCTATACCCTCACGGACGAGGCACCCGCACTGGCCACCTGGTCGCTGCTGCCCATCGTCCAGGCCTACACGCGCACCGCCGGCATCACGGTGGAAACGCGCGACATCTCGCTGGCGGGCCGCGTGCTGGCGGCCTTCTCCGACCAGCTGCCGCCGGAACAGCGCGTCAGCGACGACCTGGCCGAACTGGGCGAACTGGCGAAAACGCCCGAGGCCAACATCATCAAGCTGCCGAACATCAGCGCCTCGGTGCCGCAGCTGCAGGAGGCCATCGCCGAGCTGCAGTCGCAGGGCTATGCGCTGCCCGACTATCCGGAGAAGCCGGCCGATGAAGCGCAGCAGAAGATCCGCACGCGCTTCGCGAAGGTGTCAGGCAGCGCGGTGAACCCGGTGCTGCGCGAGGGCAACTCGGACCGGCGCGTGGCCAAGGCGGTCAAGCAGTATGCGAAGACCCATCCGCATTCGATGGGCGCCTGGTCGAATGCTTCAAGAACCCGCGTGGCCAGCATGGACGGCGGCGACTTCTACGGCAACGAGCAGGCCGCCCGCCTCGAGGCCGCCGGAACGCTGCGCATCGAACATGTGGATGCGGCCGGCAAGGTCACCGTGCTGAAGCCGGAGGTGAACGTGCGCGAGGGCGAGCTGATCGCCACCACCTTCCTCAGTGCTGCGAAACTGCGCGACTTCTATGCGCGCGAGATGCAGGCCGCCGCGCGCGATGGCCTGCTGATCTCGCTGCACCTGAAGGCCACGATGATGAAGGTGTCCGACCCGATCCTGTTCGGGCATGGCGTCAGCGTCTACCTGCAGGATGTCTTCCGCAAGCATGGCGACACGCTGGCCGCGCTGGGCGTGAGCCCGAACAATGGCCTGGAGTCGCTGCTGGCCCGCGTCGCCACGCTGCCCGAGGCGCAGCGCAACACGCTCACCAGCGACATCAGCGCCGCGATGCAGGCCCGCGCACCGCTGGCCATGGTCGATTCGGACAAGGGCATCACCAACCTGCATGTGCCCAGCGACGTGATCATCGACGCGTCGATGCCGGCGGCGATCCGCGCCGGCGGCAAGATGTGGGGACCGGATGGCAAGCTGCACGACATGGTGGCCATCATCCCGGACCGCAGCTATGCCGGCATCTACCAGGCGGTGATCGATGACTGCCGCGAGCGGGGCGCCTATGACGTGCCCACGATGGGCAATGTCAGCAACATCGGCCTGATGGCGCAGGCGGCCGAGGAATACGGCTCGCATGACAAGACCTTCGAGATCACAGCGCCCGGCAGCGTGCGCGTGGTCGGTGCCAATGGCCGCGTGCTGACCGAGCACCGCGTCGAGGCCGGCGACATCTGGCGCATGTTCCAGACCAGGGATGTGGCCATCCGCGACTGGGTGAAGCTGGCCGTGGGGCGTGCACGCGTCACCGGACAGCCGGCGATCTTCTGGCTGGATGAGGCGCGCGCCTATGACCGGGCGCTGATCGCGCGCGTGAAGACCTGCCTTGCCGACCACGACACCGCCGGCCTCGACCTGCGCATCGAAGCGCCGACGCAGGCGACGCATTCCACGCTGAAGCGCGTGCGTGCCGGCGAAGACACGATCTCGGTCACCGGCAATGTGCTGCGCGACTATCTCACCGACCTGTTCCCGATCCTGGAGCTCGGCACCAGCGCGAAGATGCTGTCCATCGTGCCGCTGCTCGAAGGCGGCGGACTTTACGAGACCGGCGCGGGCGGTTCGGCGCCGAAGCATGTGCAGCAGTTCCTCGAGGAGAACCACCTCCGATGGGATTCGCTAGGCGAGTTCCTGGCGCTGCAGGTGTCGATCGAGGACCTGGGCACCAAGACCGGCAATGCGCGCGCGAAGGTGCTGGCTGCGGCGCTGGATGAAGCCAATGGCCTGGTGCTCGAGAACGACCGCTCACCGCAGCGCAAGGCCGGGCAGCTGGATACGCGCGGCAGCCACTTCTACCTGGCGCTGTACTGGGCCCAGGCGCTGGCGCGGCAGGCAGATGATCCGGAGCTCGCGGCGGCTTTCAGGCCGCTGGCCGACACGCTGACGAAGAACGAGGCCGCCATCGTCAAGCAGCTGGCCGAGGTGCAGGGCCGCGCGGCGGACATCGGCGGCTATTACCACCCCGATCCGGCAAAGTGCGCCGCGCTGATGCGCCCCAGCGCGCTGTTCAACGCGGCGATCGACGCGCTCTGACCGCCGGCACCTGCTGGGTGATGCAGTGGACATTGCCACCGCCCAGCAGGATCTCCCTTCCCGGCACGCCGACGATCTCGCGTTCCGGAAAGATGCGCTTGAGCCGTGCGGCCACCTTCGCGTCGGTGCGTGCGTCGAGCAGCGGCAGGATCAAACCGCCATTGCACAGGTAGAAGTTCGCGTAGGAGGCCGCAAGCCGGTCGCCGGCCTCGCGGGGCTTGTGCGCGCCACGATCGAGCACGCCGGCGGCTTCCGCGGCGGTCACCTTCAGCGGTCCGGGTGCGGGCAGCTTGTGCACCTTCAGTCGCCGGCCGCGCGCATCGCGCGCCGCATGCAGCCGCTCCAGCGCAGCGTTCGACACTTCCCATTGCGGATCGCGGGGATTGTCCGTCCACGTCAGGCACACCTCGCCGGGGCGCGCAAAGCACGCGAGGTTGTCGATGTGGCCGACGGTCTCGTCATTCACCACGCCCTGTCCCAGCCAGATCACGGTCTCGGTGCCGGTGTAGTCGAGCAGGCGTTTTTCGATGTCGGCCTTTGACAGGCCGGGATTGCGGTTCGGATCGAGCAGCGTCTGCTCGGTGACCAGCAGGGTGCCCTGCCCGTCGGTGTGGATGGCGCCGCCCTCGGCCACCAGTGGCGCGCGATAGCGGTCGGCGCCCTCGATCTCGGCCACCTTGCGGGCCACGAGGTCGTCCTGGTCCCACGGGAAATACAGTCCGGCGGTGCAGCCGCCATAGGCATTGAACTGCCAGTCCACCGCGCGGCGCCGGCCGGCGGCATTCACCACGAAGGTGGGGCCGGTGTCGCGCATCCAGGCATCGTTGTTGCTGATCTCGACCACGCGCACGGCGGGATCGAGTGCGGCGCGGGCGTATTCCCACTGCGCGGGCGAGGCGCCGACCGAAACCTTCTCGAAGCGGGAGATGGCCGCCGCGACAGCGGCGAAGGCACGCTGGCCGGGGCGGGCGCCGTCACGCCAGTTGTCGGGACGTTCCGGCCACAGCATCCAGGTGCCGTCGTGGCGTTCGAATTCGCCGGGCATCCTGTAGCCGTCTGCGCGCGGCGTGCGCTTGAGCTCGCGGGTCATGATGCGGCGAGTCTAGCCCGGGCAGACGGGCGTGCAAGGGTGGGCCGGCGCGGCGCGTTGCCGCGCGCGGCTAGAACTCCTTCCAGATCGTGTCGTCGGTGCCTGTGGCATGCGCCGCAGACTGCGCCGGGGCTGCGGTCCAGGGCCGACCCGGCTTGCGGCGCTCGCGATCACGCACCGTGGCTGCGGCCACCTGCTCGGCAGTGGGTCTCGCCGCCGCAGCGGCCAGCGCCATCAGCCGCTCCTCGACGCGATAGCGCTGCATCGAGCCATTCAGCTGCCGCGCCTGCTCGGCCATCGACAGGCTGGCCGCCGAGGCCTCCTCGACCAGCGCGGCATTCTGCTGCGTCAGCTCGTCCAGCTGCATCACGGCGCGATTCACCTGCTCGATGCCGGCGGACTGCTCGCCGGAGGCCGCGGCGATCTCGGCGACGATGTCGGACACGCGCTTCACCGATCCGACGATCTGGTCCAGCGTCGAGCCGGACTGCGTCACCAGCGTCGAGCCTTCCTCGACCTTGCGCACGCTGTCCTGGATCAGCGCCTTGATCTCCTTGGCGGCCGTTGCCGAACGGCTGGCGAGGTTGCGCACCTCGCTGGCCACCACGGCGAAACCGCGGCCCTGCTCGCCGGCACGCGCGGCCTCGACGGCTGCATTCAGCGCCAGCAGGTTCGTCTGGAAGGCGATCTCGTCGATCACGCTGATGATGTCGGCGATCTTCTTCGACGACTGGTTGATCTCGGTCATGGCCTGCACGGCCTTCGCCACCACCGCGCCGCCCTGCGCGGCATGCTCGCGCGCCTCCACCGCCAGCTGGTTGGCCTGGGTGGCGTTGTCGGCATTGTGCTTGACGGTGCTGGTCATCTCCTCCATCGAGGAGGCGGTCTCTTCCAGCGACGAGGCCTGCGCCTCGGTGCGCTGCGACAGGTTGGCATTGCCCTGGCTGATCTCGTCCGCACCGCGACTGACTTCCTCGGCGGCGCGCTTCACCTGCGAGACCAGGCTTGCCATGTTCTCGGTCAGCTCGTTGATGCCGTTGCCCAGCTTCACCAGCAGGCCGGCGCGGTTCTCGGTGCGCACGCGGCGCGTCAGGTCGCCGTCGTTGGCGGCCGAGACCATGCCCTGCACCTCGTTCAGTGCCACGGCGATGGTGTCGATCAGCTCGTTGATCTGGCGCGACAGCACCTCGAAGAAGCCGCGCTTGCCCTCCAGCGTGACGCGGTTCGACAGGTCGCCGTCGGTGACGGCGCCGATGATCTTCTGCAGCTCGGCCTCGGTGGCCTTCTCCAGCTCGCGCACCTGCGCCTGCTGCGCCAGGTCGGCCACTTCCTGGGTGCGGTCGAACCACTCGACCACGGTGCCAAGGCGCCGGCCGTTCTCGTCCTTCATCGGGCTGACGATGGTCTTCATCGTGCGGCCGCCGATCACTTCCTGGCGCGTGGCGATGCCGCTGAGCTCGTTCAGGTCTGCCGCCAGCGCGGCCGGATTGCGCGTCAGCGAGTCCAGGCTCATGCCCATCAGCTGCGTGGCATCGAAGCCGGGCAGCTCCTTGCGGAAGCATTCCTGCAGGTTGCCCATCAGGCGGCGCGCGGCGGGGTTCACGAAGATGATGCGGCGGTCGTTGTCGGCCACCATCACATTGGCGTCGAGCTGCTCCAGCGCGCCGCGGAAGGCGGCGTTCAGCAGCGCGGTCTCGCGCTGGCGGGTGATGTCGCTGAGGTAGCCCACCACCTTGAACGGCTTGCCGCTGGCATCGCAGACCGGATTGAAGATCGCATTGACCCAGACGTGGCTGCCGTCCTTGCAGCGCTTGCGGTAGTCGTTCTGGCGCACCTCGCCCTTCTGCATCGAGCTCCAGAACTCGCGGAAGATCTCCGCCTCGGCGATCTCCTTGTCGACGAACATCGCGTAGTGCCGTCCCTTGACCTCTTCGAGGCTGTAGCCAAGCAGCTTCAGGTAGATGTCGTTGGCGCTGATGATCTCGCCGGTGGGGGTGGTTTCGATCACGCCCTGCAGGCGCGCGATGCCCTTCAGCTGACCCTCGTAGTCCAGCTTCGAGTGCAGCAGGCTGGCCTTCATCTGGCGCAGCGCGCCCATCAGGCTGTGACCGCTGCCCTGACCCGGATCCATCTCGAACTGCAGGTCGCCTGAGGCGATGCGGCGCGCCACCGCGGCGGCGGCGGCAGGGTCCGCGCCGAGCCGCGCCAGCGCACTGCGGATGATCATGAACGCCAGTGCCAGCGTCAGCATGCCGCCCAGCGTCAGCATCAGGATGCTCTCGCGCAGCGAGGCGTCATAGGCGTCTTCGTTGGACGCCAGATCCATGTTGGCGGCCGTCATCTGGATGTCGAACAGCTGCAGCAGGTTGGCGCGCGCGGCGGCGATGGAGGGATGCAGTTCGGCACGGCTCCAGCGCACCAGTCCATCGACCTGGCCTGCCTCGAGGCGGTCCACCAGACGGGAGATCTTCAGGTAGGCGGCGTCCAGCAGCGGCGTGGTGGCATCAGCCAGCGCCTGCTCCTCGGGAATCATGCGCGCCAGGAAATAGTTGTCCCAGCCGTTCTGCGCATCGGTGATCTCGGCCTGGATGGTAGCGGCGGCGTTGCCGGGCGCCTCTTCGCGCTCGACCACGGCGGTGACCTTCTGCTCTGCCAGCTCCAGCGCGTCGATGACATTGCGGATGTCGCGCCCCGAGGTCATGCGGTTGTCAATGGTGAACTTCAGCGTTCCCTGCGTGGCGCGCACCTGCATCATCGCGTGTGCGATCAGGCCGCTGGCGAGCACCAGCGTGATGGCGACCAGTGCATAGAGCTGCGTGGCAAGGTTGAGCTTCTTGAACGGATTGAGCGACATATTCTGTTGTTCCGGTTCGGCTGCAATGTCCCGGCCGGGCAGTTCGTCGGAATGCCGCGGCCGGCCGTCTGGCCAGTTTCCTGCACCGCGACGTTAAGCCCTGGCGGCCCGGCGCTGGATGCGACACGTCACAGTCAGGCGCGACATAACCGGACACTGGTCACAAACCACCGCATGCCCGCCCCGTGATGGTGCGCAGCGTCGTAACCGTGAATTGCGTCGTTCAGCGATGCCCTGCAAGGCCGTTAAATGCCGCAACCGCGCCCACTGCGGGCAGGACGGCCCGATGGAGAGCCTGTGACCATGAAATCGAGATCCGCCATTGCCGTGCTTGGACTGGTCGTTGCCTGTCCGGCTCTTGCCTGCACTGCGCCTTCGGCGCCGACCGTAATCCCCGACGGAAAGACCGCATCGAAGGAAGTGATGCTGGCGAAGAAGAAGGAGATCGACCGGTACAAGCGACTGGTCGAGGAATATCTCTCCTGCGAACTGAACCCGCTGCGGATCCAGTCGGTACAGACCGAACTGGACCGGGTGGCCAACCGCTTCAATGTGGAAGTGCGGGAGTTCAAGGCCGCCAACGGCGGCTGATGCCACGCGGGGTGGTTCACCCGGCGTACCGGCGACGGCCTCAATTGTGGCCGCTGGCCAGGATCTTCTCGATCTTTTCCTTCAGTACCTGCGCCGTGAAGGGCTTGACCACATAGCCGTTCACGCCGGCGCGCGCCGCCTCGACGATCTGCTCGCGCTTGGCCTCCGCCGTCACCAGCAGCACCGGCAGCTTCGACAGCTTCGGATCCGCACGCACCGCCTTGAGCAGCTCGATGCCCTGCATCCCCGGCATGTTGATGTCGGTCACCAGGAAATCGATGCTGCCCTGCTTCAGGATGGGCAGCGCCGCATTGCCGTCGTCGGCCTCGACGACGTCGTTGTAGCCCAGCTCGTGCAGCACGCTCCGGACCATGCGGCGCATGGTCGAGAAGTCGTCGACAACCAGGAATCGCACTGCAGCATTCATGTCGTTTGCGGGATCTCCAGCCGGTTAATCGGATCAGCGGTGCATTTCGGCCGCATCGACGGCCTCGGTGAAGCGCACTCCATAGCGGTCGTTGACCATCACCACCTCGCCGTGTGCGACGAGCCGGTCATTGACATAGACATCGAGCGCATCGCCGGCGGGGCGTTCCAGTTCGACAATCGATCCGGGCGCAAGTTGCAGGAAGTCACGGATGGCCATGCGCGCACGCCCCACTTCCAGGGCGAGGCTCACGCTGACATCCAGGACCACGTCCGCTGCGGCCTCGACCTGTGGGGCGGTGCTCATGCTGACTTCCTCACGAAGGCATCCAGGGAATTGCCCGTCTTGCGGGCGTTCATCTGCTGCACGCGCACGACCTGGCATCCGCGCTGCTGGCCCAGTTCACCCCAGAACAGCGGGATGCCGTCGGCCAGCACGGTGGCCTGGCCATCGAATTCGAACGGGATCACATCGCCGGGGCGCATGTCGATCAGCCGTGCCACGGTGGTCTGGGCAGTGCCCAGCAGCGTGACCAGGTCGACCTCCGATTCCTCCAGCTCGTTGCGCAGCAGCTGCGACCAGCGCTCCTCGCGGTCGGCGCGATCGGTCTGCATGCCGGCGCGTAATGTGTCCTTCAGCGGCTCGAGCATCGAATAGGGCAGCGTCAGGTGGATCTCCCCACCGCGGCCCTCGAATTCCACGCGCAGCCGGCTGACCACCACGATCTCGGTGGGGCTGACGATGTGGGCGAAGTTCGGATTGACCTCGCGGTTGATGTACTCGATTCGCGCCGGCAGGATGGCCGCCCAGGCCTCCTCCACCGCCGCGAACGCCTGCTCCATCAGCAGGTGGATGATGTCGTTCTCGGTGGGCGTGAAGTCACGGCCCTCGATCTTCGCGTGGCGGCCGGTGCCGCCGAAGAACACATCGATCAGCGCGAACACCAGCTTGGCCTCGAAGATCATCAGAGCGGTGCCCGACAGCGGCTGGAAGCGGATCAGGTTCAGGCTGGTGGGCACGGCCAGCGTCGCCACGTATTCGGCGTACTTCGGCGTGGAGATGCCCTGCACCGAGATCTCCGGCGAGCGGCGCAACATGTTGAACAGCGACATGCGCAGCGCGCGGGCCATTCGCTCGTTGATCATCTCGAGCGTGGGCATGCGCCCGCGCACGATGCGGGTCTGGGTGCTGAAATCGTAGTCGCGCGCCGTGCGCACGTCGTCGGCCGGCTTCGGGTCGACGTCGACCGCACCGCTCTGCACGCCGTTGACGAGGGCGTCGATCTCTTCCTGGTCGAGGATTTCCCCGCTCATACGTACTGCTCACTGCCGGCGTTGATGACCACGGAGCCGGCTTCGGCCAGGCGGCGCGTGGTGGCGAGGATCTCGCGCTGCGCTTCTTCCACTTCGGAGAGGCGCACCGGTCCGCGCGCCTCCATGTCGTCCTTCAGCATCTCGGCGGCGCGGCTGGACATGTTCTTCAGGAAGCGGTCCACCAGCGAGGCGTCCGCACCCTTCAGTGCCACCACCAGGCGCGCCGAATCGATCTCGCGAAGGATCGCCTGGATGCCCTTGTCGTCGATGTTGATCATGTCCTCGAAGGTGAACATCAGGTCCTGCAGGCGCATGGTCAGCGCCTCGTCGGCCTGGCGCAGCTCGTCGAGCGTTGCGGCCGGCATGAAGTTCAGGATGCTGGCGGCGGTCTTCGGGCCGCCGAGGTTGGCCGACACGCTGCTGCCCTTGCCGGCGATCTGCTTCTCGATCATCTCGTCGAGCTTGCCGAGCGCGGAGGGCTGCACGCCATCGAGCTGCGCGATGCGCATGATGACCTCGGCCTGCACGTCCTTGGGCAGCTCGTTGAGCACCTTGGCGGCAAGGTCCGGATCAAGGTAGGAGATCACGATGGCAAGGATCTGCGGATGCTCGAGGCGGATCACCTCGGCGATGGCGCGCGGCTCCATCCACTTCAGCACGTCCAGTCCCTTGGAGCGCCGGCCCATCTGGATGCGGTCGATGATGCCGCTGGCGCGCTCATCGCCCAGTGCCTGCGTCAGCACCTTGCGGATGTAATCATCGGAGCCGACCTTGATGTCGGCCTGCGATTCCATCGTCTCGACAAAACCGCCCACCACCTCGCTGACTTCCTCGCGCGAGGCAGACTTCAGCTGCGCCATGGCGGTGCCGAGGCGCTGCACGACCTTGGCGTCCAGGTGCTTGAGCACGGTGGCCGCCTCGCCTTCGCCCAATGCGAGCAGAAGCACGGCGGCACTTCGGGTGGATTGGATTTCAGTTGCCATCGCTGTGTTCAATGCAAACACCGTGCCGGCGCGATGGATGTGAAGCGGATCACAAAGTGGCGCCGGAAAACCGGCGCCGGATGACGCGGGGCCGGCGGCCCGCTCGCGGCGATCAGCCGCCGAGGGCGGCGTGCAGGCTGGCCAGGTCGGCCGCCGATTCCTGCAGCACCTTCTGCACGGAATCGGAGGTCAGGCGCAGGCGGCGGCTGGAAGGCGTGGCGGCAAGCTGTGCCTCGAGCGCTTCCGGGTCCGACGGAAAACTGGCCAGCAGCGCGGCCACGGCCAGCACGTCGGTGAGGTCGGCCGAGGCACCGGGTTCGCGGTCCGGATGTTCATGTTTTTCCACCGCCTCGACTACATCGGGCGACATGTCCCAGCTTTCCAGCACCATGCGCGCAATCGGCGCATGCCACTGGCTGACGATCTGCTGGTAGGCGGCGGCATCGGCAAACAGGCCAGGATGGTTCGCGGCGCGCGTCATGATGTACAGGCTTCCCATGGCGTGCATCAGGCCGGCCAGCAATGCAAGGTCGGGACTGATGCGCGTCCAGCTGCGCGCGGCCACATGCGCCATCGCCGCGACCTTCACGCTGCGTTCCCACAGCGCGTTCAGCGGCGCGCGAATCGGTTCGAGCGCCTCGGCATTGCGCAGCTGATCCATCGCATAGGCCAGGGACGCGGTGCGCACATTGGCGAAGCCGATGCGTGCGATCGCACCCTTCAGTTCGGTGACCTTTGCGCTGCCGGGATTGAATGCAGCGGAGTTGGCCATGTGCAGCAGGCGCGCGGCCAGCGCCGGTTCAGCGCTGACCACCCGGGCGACCTGGCCGGCGTCGCAGTTCTCGTCCGCCAGCACGCGGCGGATGCGCATCGCGACATCGGGAAAGGCGGGAATCTCGATCCGGCCCGCAGAAGCCTCGGCAGCCAGTTCCTTGACGAAGGTGAAGGCATCCCAGTGCTCGGGACGGGCGGCATTCTCCTGGCGCTCGGCAGACATGGGATCGTCGGACTCCGGATCGTTGATCAGTGACGGGCCGGATTGTGCAGCTGCGCAAGCAGCTGCGCTTCGTGGCGCGTCACACCGCAGGCATTGACAATCTCTTCCGGCCGCGCGCCGTTGCGCGCCAGCTGCAGGGCCAGGTCGTAGCCGCGCGCGGCAGGTCCGGCGGCTGCCACGGCCAGCTCGCGGCCGTCCTCGACGCGCGCCTTGAGCTCGGTCACCTGTGCGGCGAGCTGCTGCGTGAGCTGCTGCAGCACGCGGGTTTCCTCGAACATGCGCTGCATGTCGCGGCTGCCGGCGCGGCGCCAGCGCCCCAGTGCCCATGCAAAGCCCAGCATCGCGACGGCCAGCATCGCCGCGCGCGCGGCGAAGAAGATCCATTCGTTCTGTTCGAACAGCAGGTTCATGCTCATTGCGAAATCCTTGATGAATGCATGCGCCGGTCCGCCGGCACCTGCAGGGAATGGAGCAGGAAGCGTGCCAGCGCGGCGGCCTGGCTTCGGATCAGGCCGCGCACCGCGCGCGCAGGACCTGCAACGTGATGCGGGTCACGTGGAATCTGCGGTGGCCTGCACGGCGGCCGCTGCGTCGGCGCCATCGCCGGCCTCCACCAGCAGCACCACGCGGCGATTGGCGTTGCGTCCGTCGGGCGTGTCGTTCGGAAGCACGGGCTGATATTCGCCATGGGCGACAGCGGCCAGGCGTTGCGGCGCGACGCCGCCTGCCACCAGCAGATGCACCACGCTTGCGGCGCGCGCCGCCGACAATTCCCAGTTGGAGGGATAGCTGCCCGATACCACCGGCACATTGTCGGTATGGCCCTGCACCCTGATGTTGACCGGGAAGGCGCGCAGCACCTCGCCCAGCAGCCGCGCCACCGATTGCGCCTGCGCCGAGGGCGATGCCGAGCCGGAGGCAAACAGGATGTCCGAGCGGATGGCGATGGTCAGCCTGCCCTCGCCGGCTTCCACATCAACCAGGCCCTGGCGGATCAGGGGATCCATCGCTTCCATGGCCTGCTGCGCGAGCTGGCGCATGGCCATGCTGCGGATCTCCTCGGGCAGCTGCACGATGGGGGCGGCCACGGTGCTGGCGGCCGGCTGGCCCACCTGCACCGGATCGAAGGTGGTGGGCTCGCCGCGGAATGCGGCGTTCAATGAATCGGACAGCACGCGGTACTTGCCCTCGTTGACCTGTGAGATGGCATACATCACGACGAAGAAGGCCAGCAGCAAGGTCACAAGATCGCCATAGGGAATGGCCCATCCCTCGTGGTTGGCGTGCTCCTCGGGCCGTTGACGCCGGCGCCGGGCCATCAGTGCAGGTAGCTCTGCAGGCGGTAGTCGATGCTGCGCGGATTCTCGCCCTGCGCGATGGCAATCATGCCCTCGACCACCATCTGCCGCACATGCCCCAGTGCCTGCGCCGAGTTCTTCAGCTTGTTGGCCATCGGCAGCAGGAACAGGTTGGCCAGCGCGATGCCATACACGGTGGCGGTGAATGCGGCGGCGATGCCGGTGCCGAGGCGCGCCGGATCGGTGAGGTTCTGCATCACCGACATCAGGCCGAGCACGGCACCGACGATGCCCAGCGTCGGCGCATACACGCCCATGCCTTCGAACACCTTCGCGGCGCGCAGGTCGGCGGCTTCGCGGCCTTCCAGTTCCACCTCGAGGATGCTGCGGATGTCCTCCGGCTCGCTGCCGTCGATGACCAGCTGCAGCCCCTTGCGGATGAAGTCGTCCTTCTCCTCATCGAGTTGCGGCTCAAGGCCCAGCAGGCCCTGGCGGCGCGCCACCTGGCTCCACTCCACCATGCGCGCGATGATGGCGCGGCGGTCAGGCACCGGCGAACGGAACACCCATGGCAGGATGGCGAACGCGCGCTGCATCACCCGCCCGGGCGTCTGGACCAGGATGGCGGCAAAGGTGCCCACCACCACGATCATCAGCGCCGCCCACGACAGCAGCGCATGCAGGCCGGCGCCCTTCAGCACGGCTCCGACCAGCAGCGCCACCAGCGCCAGGATGATTCCAATCAGGCTCAGCACGCTTGCATCCTCCGGTCAGGTCCGCCATTCGCGCATGCGCGCGCGCAGGCGGACCAGGGCCTGGCCGTGGATCTGGCAGACCCGCGATTCACTGACGCCGAGCACGGCACCAATTTCCTTCAGGTTCAGTTCCTCGTCGTAGTACAGCGACATCACAAGGCGTTCGCGCTCGGGCAGGTTGCCGATGGCGGCGGCCATCGCGGTGCGCAGTTCGCCCTGCTCGGTCTCGCTGCCGGGATCGGTTGAGTTGTCGGGCACATCGGTCGCGCCGGTGGAATCATCCAGGCTGGTCACCTGGCAGGCGGCCGCGTCCTGCACGATGCGGTTGTATTCATCCAGCGGCACGCCCATTGCCTCGGCCACCTCGGCATCGCGCGCCTCGCGGCCCTCGCGCTCCTCGATGCCGCGCATCGCGGCGGCGGCCTCGCGGGCACGGCGATGCACCGAGCGCGGTGCCCAGTCGAGCTTGCGCAGCGCGTCGATCATCGCGCCGCGGATGCGGATGCCGGCATAGGTCTCGAAGCTGGCGCCGCGATCGGCACTGTAGTGCGCGGCGGCTTCCAGCAGGCCGATCATTCCGGCCTGGATCAGGTCATCCACATCCACGCTGGGCGGCAGGCGGCCGGCCAGGTGGTAGGCGATGCGCTTGACCAGCTCGGCATGGCGCACCACCAGTGCGTCGGCCTCGCGCCGGCTGCCGGCCACCGCACTGTAGGCACCGACCTGTCTCACCGTGCGACCTCGAGGCGCACGGGAGCGCGCGGCAGCAGCCGTTCGATGAAGAACTCGACGTTGCCGCGCGGCGAACCCGCGGGCCATTTCGCGGTGCGGGAGGCCAGCCGCGTGAAGGCACGCGCGGCGGGGCTGGAGGGATAGGCTCCCACCACGCAGCGCTGCATGCGAACGGCACTGCGCACGAAGGTGTCGTCGGGAATCTCGCCGGCGTACTCCAGCACCACGTCGAGGAACCGCCCGGCCACGCGCTCGAGCTTGCGGAACAGCTGCTCGCCGCTGCCCACGCCCACCGAACGGTTGGCGAGGATGTGGAAATGCCGCAGTCCATGCGAGCGGTGCAGCACCTTGACCAGCGCATAGGCGTCGGTGAGCGAGGCAGGCTCATCGTTGACCACCACCAGCACATGCTGCGCCGCCTGGCAGAGCTGGCGCACGCCATCGGCGATGCCCGCGGCGGTGTCGACGATCAGCACATCGAGGCCCAGGGTCAGGTGGCTGAAGGCCTGCACCAGCCCCAGGTGCTCGGCGGTGCTGAGGCTGGCGAGCCGCGCGACGCCGGAGGCGGCGGGAATCAGCTGGAAACCGGCCGGGGTTTGAACCACAGCCTCTTCAAGCGTGCAGCGGCCGTCGAGCACATGCTCCAGCGTGAAGCGCGGCGTGAGGCCGAGCTGCACATCGACATTGGCCAGCCCCAGGTCGCCATCGAGCAGCAGCACGCGCTTGTGCTGTGCCGCCAGTGCGGCGGCGAGATTGACGGACACGCAGGTCTTGCCGACGCCGCCCTTGCCGCCACTGACGGCGATCACCTGCACCGGACCGGGCTGCACGGCCGCGCGGATGCCGGCAGTCTGCGCCGCGGTGAATCCGCCCTCAGCCGATTGCATGCGCGACTCCTCCGAAACGGCGGACCAGCAGTTCCTCGCCCACCGAGGTGTCGGCGCTACGCGCCAGGAACACCGCGCGCGCCACCAGCTGGTGGGCGCGGGCCGGCGCGAGGTCCTCCGGAATTCGCTGGCCACTGGACACATAGGCCACCGGCAGGCCGGAGCTGGCCAGCGCCGACAGCGTGCCGCCGAGGCTCACGGCTTCGTCGAGCCGGGTCAGCAGCAGCGCGCGGGTATTGAAGCGCGCGAAGGCGCGCACGGCATCGCCGATCACACCGGCCTGCGCCCCGGCCGACAGCGTCAGCCAGACATCGACGCCGGCTGCGCACGCGATGCGGTCGAGCTGTGCGGCGCGCGCCGGCAGGTCGGCATGCGCGGCGCCGATGCCGGCCGTATCGATCAGCACCAGGCGATGCTGCGCCAGGCGCGCCAGCAGTGCCGGCAGCGCTTCGGCGTCATCCAGCGTGTAGCACTCGACGCCGAGCAGGCGGCCGAGCACGCGCAGCTGTTCCTGTGCGCCGAAACGCTGGTCGTCCAGCGACACCAGCGCGATGTCACGCACGCCGTGGCGCATCACCCAGCGCGCGGCGAGCTTGGCGATGCCAGTGGTCTTGCCGACGCCGGTGGGACCGACGAAGGCGATGCGGCCGCCATTCTCCAGCAACGCATCGCCGGTGGTGGCGATGCGGCGGGTGAGCATGGCCAGCACGCGCCGCTGGGCATCATCAAGGCCGATGCCATCGGGCAGCTCGGCCAGCAGCTGCTGGGTCAGGTCGGCGGCCACGCCCATCGACGTGAGCTCCTTCAGCAGCTCGGCGGTCTCGGGAGCGCGGCGGGTCAGGTCGTTCCAGGCCAGTTGCGCAAGCTGGCGCTCGAGCAGGTGGCGCATGGTGCGCAGTTCATCGCCGAGGCGGGCATCTGTGGCCGGTGCCGGCGCGACCAGCGACGGCACCTGCGTCGCTGCGGCATCTTCCGCGGCACGGGCGAGGATGGTGGTGAAGTCCGGCGTCGGCGTCGATGCCGCATTCATCGCCGGCATCGGTGCCGTCAACGGGGCATTGATTGCGGCTGGCGCGGGCGCAGGCGTCACCGCCGCGGTCCTGAAGACCTGCGCAGGCGCCGCAGCAGGCGAAGCGGCGGGCGCTGCGGCGAACAGGTCCGCTTCCGGATCCACCGCCACGGTCACCTCGACACCCTCAGGCAGGTGTCGCGTGGACAGGATGACGGCATCCGGTCCCTGTTCGTCCCGTACAAGGCGCAGCGCGCTGCGCATGTCCCGGGTGGTATAGGTCTTGATCTTCATGGCTTACTTTCCTACGGCGGTTACCAGCCGGACACGGCGGTTGTCGGGAATCTCGTTCCAGGCGAGCACCTGCAGGCCGGGCACGCCGGCGCGCACGAAGCGCGCCAGGGTCTGGCGCAGCGAGGGCGGCACCAGCAGCACGGCCGGCTCGCCCAGGGTTTCCTGGCGGCGCGCGGCGCCGGCCAGCTGCTGCTGCAGGCGTTCGGCAAGACCGGGCTCGAGGCCCGGCGTTGCGCCACCGGCTGCCAGTGATCCCTGCAGCAGCTGTTCCAGTTCGTTCTCGAGCGTGATCACCGGCAGCTCGTCCTTCAGGCCGGCGATGTCCTGCACGATCTGGCGGCCCAGCGCGACGCGCACCTGTGCCTGCAGCACGGCCGGGTCCTGGCTGCGCGGCGCGGCATCGGCCAGCGTCTCGATGATGGTGCGCATGTTGCGGATCGGCACGCGCTCGGCCAGCAGGCCCTGCAGCACGCGCACCACGATGCTCATCGGCAGCACGCGCGGCACCAGGTCTTCGACCAGCTTTGGCGCGGACTTGCCGAGGCTGTTGAGCAGCTGCTGCACTTCCTCGTGACCCAGCAGCTCGTGCGCATGGGTCTGCACCAGGTGCGAGATGTGCGTGGCGATCACGGTGCCCGGATCGACCACGGTGTAGCCCAGCGTCTGCGCATGGTCGCGCGAACCCGGGTCGATCCACACCGCTTCCATGCCGAAGGCCGGGTCGGTGGTATCGATGCCATTGACCTTGCCGAACACCTTGCCCGGATTGATGGCCAGCTCGCGTTCCGGATAGACCACGCCCTCGCCCACCGGCACGCCGGAGATGTTGATGCGATAGGCGGTGGGCGCGAACTCGAGGTTGTCGCGGATGTGCACGGCCGGGATCAGGAAACCCAGCTCCTGGGTGAGCTTGCGGCGCACGCCGCGCACGCGCGCCAGCAGGTCGCCACCCTGGCTGGTATCCACCAGCGGCACCAGGCGGTAACCCACCTCGAGGCCCAGCAGGTCGACCGGACGCACGTCATCCCACGAAAGTTCGCGCGATTCGGGCTGCGCCACCGGTGCCGGCTGCGCCTGCTGGCGGGCGGTTTCGGCAGCCGCCGCCGCGGCCTTCTTGCGCACCATGTAGGCGCCGAAGCCACACAGCGCCGCAATGCCGAGGAAGGCCATGTTCGGCATGCCGGGGATCAGGCCCATCACGCCGATCACCGCCGCGGCGACGGCCAGCGCCTTCGGCTGGCCGAAGAGCTGGCGGCCGATCTCCCCGCCCATGTCCTGCGAGCGGGACATGCGGGTGACGATGATGGCCACGGCGCTGGACAGCAGCAGCGCCGGGATCTGGGCCACCAGGCCATCGCCGATGGTCAGCAGCGTGTAGGTGCGGGCCGCATCGCCCATCGCCATGTCATGTGCGGTGACGCCGATGATCAGGCCGCCGACCATCTGCGCCACAAGGATGATGATGGCCGCCACCGCGTCGCCGCGCACGAACTTGCTGGCGCCGTCCATCGAGCCGTAGAAGTCGGCCTCGGCGCGCACTTCCTGGCGGCGGGTGCGCGCCTCTTCCTGCGTGATCAGGCCGGCATTCATGTCGGCATCGATGGCCATCTGCTTGCCGGGCATGGCATCGAGCGTGAAGCGTGCGGTCACTTCCGAGACGCGGCCGGAACCCTTGGTGATCACCACGAAGTTGATGATGGTGAGGATCACGAACACGGTCACGCCGACGGCATAGTTACCGCCGACCACGAACTCGCCGAAGGACTCGATCACCTTGCCGGCCGCGCCGGTGCCGGTGTGCCCGTGCAGCAGCACCACGCGGGTGGAGGCGACGTTCAGCGCCAGGCGCAGCAGCGTCGCCATCAGCAGCACGCTGGGGAACACGCCGAAGTCCAGCGGCCGGGCGACGTAGAACACCGCCATCATCACCACCAGCGACAGCGCGATGTTGAAGGTGAACAGCACGTCCAGCGCCAGCGGCGGCAGCGGCAGCACGACCATGGCGAGCACGGCCAGCAGGCCCAGCGGCACGCCCAGGCCGCTGCGAAGCACGTCACGGATTGTCAGAGTCTGCTGCACCTGTTTCCTTCAGCCATCACGCCTGGGGCATGTCGATCGTTGGACGTTCCGGCCGGGGTGCCCTGCCTGCCTTCGCAGCGCGCAGCTGGAAGATGTAGGTCAGCACCTGGGCGACCGCGGCATACAGCCCCGACGGAATCTCGTCACCGATCTCCACATGGCGATGCAAGGCGCGGGCCAGCGGCGGCGCCTCGAAGATCGGGACGTTGTGTCCGGAAGCCACTTCACGGATTCGAAGCGCCATCAGGTCCACGCCCTTGGCCACCACCCGCGGGGCGCGCATGGTCTTGTCGTCATAGCGCAGCGCCACCGCGTAGTGCGTCGGATTCACGACGATCACGTCGGCGCGCGGGACCTCCTCCATCATCCGGCGCTCGGCCATCTCGCGCTGCAGGGCGCGGATGCGGCCCTTGACCTCCGGGGAGCCCTCCGCCTCCTTGTGCTCGCGGCGCACTTCATCACGCGTCATGCGCATGTCCTGGCGGAACTGCCAGATCTGGAAGGGCACGTCCACCGCCGCGATCAGCACCAGCGCTGCGGTCAGGCCGATCAGCGCCTGGCCGGACAGCGTGATGGCGTGTCCGATGGCGGTGTTGATGGGTTCGGAGCCCAGTCCCATCAGCCGGTCGGCGCTGAGCTTGAGGATCACGGTGGCGGCAATGGCCACCACGGCGAACTTGGCCAGCGCCTTGCCCAGTTCCACCCAGCTGCGCAGGCTGAACATGCGCTTGATGCCGGACAGCGGCGAGAGGCGCTTGAAGTCCGGCGCGATCGCCTTGCTGCTGGCCGCCCAGCCGCCGATCGCCAGCGGCGTGGCCAGCGCTGCCAGCAGCGTCACCAGCAGCACCGGCGCGATGGAATACAGCGCAGCCGCCGCCAGCTGGCTGAAGGTGCGTGTCATCGCGGTGACATCAAAGGCCTGCTCGCGTGACACACTCAGCCCGCCGCGCATCACATCGCCCAGCTGTGCGCCGATGGAATCGCCGGTCACGGTCAGCACCGCGCCGGCGGTCACCATCACCGCAGCCGTGGTCAGCTCACGCGAACGGGGAACCCGGCCCTCGCGGCGGGCATCCTCCAGCTTCTTCGGTGTAGGTTGTTCTGTACGGTCGCTGCGGTCGGATTCAGACATCTCAGCCCCCGCCCATCAGCGTGGTGGCCAGCGCCAGCGTCTCGCGCATCAGCGCGGTGAATCCGGCCTGCATCGCCGGCAGGCCGGCCAGGATGATCAGCAGGCCGCCGATCAGCGTCGCGGGAAAGCCGATCGCGAACAGGTTCAGCGTCGGCGCCGCGCGGCTGACGACACCGAAGGCAAGATTGACGATCAGCAGTGCGGTGAGCCCCGGCAACGCCACCATCAGCGCGCCACGGAACAGCGCCGAACCCCAGCCCACCAGCTGCCAGTAGCCTTCCGGCCCCAGGCCCTGCATGCCCACCGGCATTGTGGTGAAGCCATCCACCAGCGCCTGCACGATGGCCAGGTGTCCGTTCAGCGCCAGGAAGGTCAGCGTCGCGATCAACGTGTAGAACTGGCCGACCACCGGCGCACCGGTGCCGCGCAGCGGATCGACATTGAAGGCGAATGACAGGCCCATGGTGTTGGCCAGCAGCTGGCCGCCCATCGCCAGTGCGTCGAACACGATCTGCAGCACGAAGCCGATGGCCACGCCGATCAGCACCTGCTGCGCGGTGATGACGATGCCCTCGCCGGAGAACGGCGATACCGCCGGCAGCGGCGGCAAGAGCGGCGCGATGGCCAGCGCGATGGCACCGGCCAGCACCAGGCGCACGCGCGCCGGCACGAAGCGGGCGCCGAACACCGGCGCCACCATCAGGCAGGCGCCGATGCGCAGGAATGGCCACAGCCACGCGGCCAGCCATGCCTCGATCTGCCCGGTGGTCAGCGTGATCACGGCTCAGCCGATCAGTGCGGGAATGCTCTGGATCAGCTCGCGGGTGTAGTCCACGATCAGCCGGATCATCCATGGACCGGCGATGGCAATCGCGGCGGCAATCGCCAGCAGCTTCGGGATGAATGACAGCGTCATCTCGTTGATCTGCGTGGCCGCCTGGAACACGCCCACCAGCAGGCCAGTGACCAGCGCCACCAGCAGCAATGGCGCGGCCAGCAGCAAGGTGATCTCGAGCGCGCGGGTGCCGATGGTCATCACGGTTTCGGGAGTCATGGGATCCTTGAAGCGCGTCAGGTGTAGAAGCTGGCGGCAAGCGTGCCCATCACCAGCGACCAGCCGTCCACCAGCACGAACAGCATGATCTTGAATGGCAGCGAGATCAGCACCGGCGAGAGCATCATCATGCCCATCGACATCAGCACGCTGGCAACCACCAGGTCGATGATCACGAACGGGATGAACAGCAGGAAGCCGATCTGGAAGGCGGTCTTCAGCTCGCTGGTGGCAAAGGCCGGCACGAGGATCGACAGCGGCACATCCTCGGGCGCATCGAAACCCTGTCCGCCGGAGATGCTGACGAAGGTGGCGATGTCGCTCTCGCGGGTCTGCTGCAGCATGAACTGCTTCAGCGGCACGGCCGCGCGCTGCAGGGCCTCGGTGGTCTCGATGGTGCCGGCCATGTAGGGCTGCACGGCCTCGGTGTTGATGGTGCCGATCACCGGCGCCATCACGAACAGCGACAGGAACAGCGCAAGCCCGATCAGCACCTGGTTCGGCGGGGCCTGTCCGGCGCCGATGGCCTGGCGCAGGATGGCCAGCACGATCACGATGCGCGTGAACGAGGTCATCATCAGCACGATGGACGGCAGCAGCGTGACTGCCGTCATCAGGATCAGCAGCTGCAGCGTCAGCGAGTAGCTCTGCGCGCCCGGTTCGCCTTCCACCACCACCGCCGGAATGCCCGGCGCCGCGGCCTGGGCGGCCAGCGGCAGCAGCATCGCGCCCAGCGCGGCCAGCCAATGCAGGTACTTCACCGGCCGAGGCTCCTGCGCAGCAATTCCCCGAAACGCGGCATGTTGCCGGCAGCCGGCGCCAGCGGCGCAGGCGCGCCACCTTCATCGGGCGGCAGCGTCTGCAACAGGTTCACCTGACCGCTGGCCACCCCGAGCAGCAGGCGATTGCCGGCGACCCGCACGATCACCACGCGTTCCTTCGGACCGACCAGCGCCTGCGACACCACCTCGATGCCGTCGCTGCCGCCGCCGGTGAATCCGCGCAGCCGCTTGACCAGCAGTGCCGCGGCAAACACCGCGATCAGCACGATGACCAGCGCCAGCATCACCT
The DNA here is from genome assembly GCA_964417875.1 of uncultured Steroidobacteraceae bacterium. Classification (GTDB taxonomy): domain Bacteria; phylum Pseudomonadota; class Gammaproteobacteria; order Steroidobacterales; family Steroidobacteraceae; genus ZC4RG30. The sequence goes on along the minus strand of CAYQJU010000001.1, from coordinate 75,594 downwards.
GGCCGATGCCGGTGGCGCCGCTGGCAGTAGGCGAGGACGCCACTTCCGGCGCGGCGAAGCGGCGCGGGGCCTCGGCCGCCGCGGCGACCAGCAGCGGCGCACTGCCGAGCACGATGGCCATGGCGCGCGTGAAAAGGGGTTTCATGGTCACCGGTTACCTGAGCTTGCGGATGCGTTCGGCCGGACTCACCACATCGGTGAGGCGGATGCCGAACTTCTCGTTCACGACCACGACCTGGCCATGCGCGACCAGCGTGCCATTCACGTAGACATCGAGCGGCTCGCCGGCGGCGCGTTCCAGTTCCACCACCGAACCCTGGTTCAGTTGCAGCAGGCTGCGGATCGGCAGGCGCGTGCGGCCCACCTCCAGCGACAGCGTGACCGGCACGTCGAGGATGACGTCCAGGTTCACGTCTCGCGGCACCGGCGGTGCCGTCATCAGGACGTCGTCGGCCACCGCATCGGGATGCGCGCCTTCAGCATTCGCGGAAAGATCGGTGCTCATTGCGCAGGTGTCCTATTGCATGACGAAGCTGGTGAAATACACGGCCTCGAGGGCCTCGGGATCGCCGCCCTCGGAAGCCAGCACCTTGCGCACCGCGTCCAGCGTGGCCGTGCGCAGTGCTTCCTTGCCTTCGGGTGTGGCGACCTCTGCCACCTGCTTGTTGCCGAACAGCAGCAGCAGGTCATTGCGGATGATGGGCGCGAGGTGTTGGAGCCTGGCGACCGCCTGCGGATCGCGCGTCATCACCTGCACCGCCACCTGCAGGAAGCGCGCCGAGGAGCCGGGCTGGAAATTCACGACGAAGGGCGGATCCAGTTCCACGAACTGCGGCGGAAGTTTCGCCACCGCGGCGGCCTCGGCATTCGCGTCTGCGTCCGACGACTTGCCGCCGAGGGCGAACCAGGCGCCGGCGCCGCCGGCCACCAGCAGCACGCCGGCAATGGTGAAGATCAGGCCCTTGCGGGACTTGCGGGGAGTTTCATCGCTGGCGGCTTGTTCGGACATGGATCAGTGAGCCCTGCAGATTGCGGTGGAAGTTGCTGCCACCATCGGTGCAAGGCGTGTGCCACGGTCCGTCCGCGGCACTTAACCCAATGAACTGAAAGACTTTTCCGCAAGATTGCGACTGTGAATTGCCGCACAGTGCCAAAAACCGGACGCGGGTGCCGGTTGGTCGTCAGGCGTAGAGGTCGAGCAGGCTGCTGACGGCACGGCGCACGGCCTGCGCCGGCGTTTCGGCGCCAGCGGCAACCACATCCAGACCCGCGTCGCGTGCCTGCAGCTGCTCGCGCGCGGCCTGCTCGCGCGGCGCCTCGTGCGAGACGCCGGCATGGCCCAGCGACAGTCCGGACTCGGCCAGCAGCTCGCGCAGGCGTGGCAATGCTTCGGCCAGTGCGGCGCGCGTGTCCGCATGCTGTGCGGCGAACCAGACATTGGCAGTGTTCTGGTTCATGCTGATGCGCACTTCCAGCGGACCCAGGTGCTCAGGCGCCAGCGTCAGCGAACCTTCGCCCTGCCCGCGGGTGGTCATCATCACCAGGCGCGAGCCCAGCTCCTCGGCCCAGCGTGGCGAACCCACCTGGCTGTGCAATGCCTGCGGGCTGGCATTGGCCAGCGCCGCCGCGTTGGGCATCAGGCCCGAAAGCTGCGTGGCGGCGTGCGTGGCGACACTGCCCACCGGCATTTCGTTGATCGCGCTGCGCGCATCGGCCGCGCCGGCGCGCAGCGAGGCGGCCGGATCGCGTGCCAGTGCCAGCTCGCGGGTGAGCTGCTGCAGCAGGTCATCGCGGGCGTCATCACCTGCTGCACCCTCGTTCATCGCGGCGAGCTGGGCCTCGAAGGCTTCATCGCCGGGCGCCTGCGCGGATGCATCCAGCAGTTCTTCCGGTGTTGCCTGCGCGTGCAGGTCGCCGGCAATGCCATCAATGGAAACTTCGCCCGGCTGACCCGGCGCTGACGCCCCATCCGGCAGCGCCGGCACGGGCAGCATTGCCGCAAGCGCTGCAGCCAGCGCGGGATCGGATGCGGCCGTATCGCTGTCGGGGTCCGCGCCGCCCGAGGCGCGTGGCCGATGGTTCGATGCCGCGGTCAGCGCGGCCGGAAATCCGTCCGCCTCGCGCGCTGGCGCATCGGCAGCCGCCTGGCCCTTGCCGCCACCGGCACTGGCGAGTCGAATCGCCGCACTGGCTCCCATCATCATCCCTCCATGCCGCCATGGCCTGCGAGCGCCATGCGCTGGGCCCGTTCGTCGGATTCTTTCTGGTCACGTTTGTCCGCGGCGCGCGTCTCGATCCTGTTCCAGCGGTCGACGACGGCGTCCACCGCCTTGACCTGCTGCGCGGCGCCCTGCCAGCTGCGGCGGCTGCCGGCGGCACGCTCGCGCGCCTGGGCCACCAGCTGCTCCTGCTGTCGCAATGCCGTATCGAGCCGCGCCAGGAAGGCCTGGAAATCACGCAGCGCGCGGATCGAGGTGCCATCCTCGCAGCGCTTGCGAAAGGCGCCGAGATACTCGCCGTGATAGGTGCGCAGTTCCTTCAGCCTCGCCTCGGCATCGGCGAGCTGCCGCTGCGCATCGCCCAGCTCCCGGGCGCAGTCGCGCTCGGCATTGCCGAACACCCGCTGCACCGGCGCCATGCGGTCCGCGCGGCTCATTCGACGTCACCGATCAGCGCATCCAGCTGCGTCACGCTGTCGGCGAAGTTCACCTGATCGTGCAGGTCCTGCCGCAGGAACGCGGTGAGATGCGGATGTGCCGCAATCGCGGCATCGATGCGCGGGTCGGTGCCGCTGCGATAGGCGCCGATGGCCACCAGGTCGCGGTTCTGCTCATACAGCGACAGCAGGCGCTTCAGCTGGCGGGCCTGGAACTGCTGGCGCTGCGGCACGATATCGTGCATCACGCGGCTGATCGAGGCTTCCACATCGATGGCCGGGTACTGGCCCGCCTCGGCGATGCGGCGCGACAGCACGATGTGTCCGTCGAGGATGGCGCGCGCGCTGTCGGCGATGGGATCCTGCTGGTCATCGCCTTCGGTCAGCACGGTGTAGAACGCAGTGATGGAACCGGCATCCGGCCCGGCATTGCCGGCGCGCTCGACCAGCTGCGGCAGCCGCGCGAACACCGACGGCGGATAGCCCTTGGTGGCCGGCGCCTCGCCGATGGCCAGGCCGATCTCGCGCTGTGCCTGCGCGAAGCGCGTCAGCGAATCCATGATCAGCAGCACATTGCGGCCCTGGTCGCGGAAGTACTCGGCGATGGCGGTGGCGCGCCACGCACCATGCAGGCGCATCAGCGGCGTGCTGTCGGCCGGAGCTGCCACCACCACGGCGCGCGAGCGGCCCGCCTGGCCCAGGATCTTGTCGATGAATTCCTTCACCTCGCGGCCGCGCTCGCCGATCAGGCCCACCACGATCGCGTCGGCCTCGGTGTAGCGGGCCATCATGCCCAGCAGCACGCTCTTGCCCACGCCGCTGCCGGCGAACAGGCCCAGACGCTGCCCGCGGCCCACGCTCAGCAATGAATTGATGGCGCGCACGCCGACATCCAGCGGGCGTTCGATGGGCTCGCGCGCCAGCGGATTCAGCGGCGTGCCGGTCAGGCGCACCCGGTCGTCCAGATGGAGGGGACCGCGTCCGTCCAGCGGCTCGCCGGCGCCGTCGATGACGCGGCCGAGCAGTTCAGGACCAACGCGCACATGCCCGGCGCCGGATCGCGGGATCACCCGTGCACCGGGCCGGACGCCATGCACATCGCCGGTGGGCATCAGGTAGAGCCGTTCGCCGGCGAACCCCACCACTTCCGCCTCGATGGACTGGCCATCGGTGGCCATCACCTCGCAGCGGTCGCCGACCGCAGCCTGGCAACCCAGTGCTTCCAGGGTGAGTCCCACCATGCGGTTGAGCTGTCCTTCCACTGGCGGCGGCGGCAGCTCGTCGGCAACCCGCAGGGAGCGGGCCAGCTGCTGACGCCAGGGCACCGGCTGACGCAGGGTCTCGCTCATGCGGAATCTCCTTCGTCGCGTGGCCGGGCGCGCTCCTCACCGAGCAATGCGGTGAGGGCTTCGTTCAGTCGTGTCTCGACCCGCGAATCGACCTGCGCGTGATCGGTGAGCACGCGGCAATCGCCGCGCCCCAGGGTCGGATCCTCGATGATGGACCAGGCCGCTTCCGGTCCTGACGGCAACACCCGCTCGCGCAGCAGCGCGGCATCTTCAGGATGCAGCAGCACGCGGGGCGCGCGCGTCGCGGCCGGCAGCAGCGCAACGGTGTCACGCACGATGCCGATCACCTGCGAGGGATCGATGCGCAGTTCGCGGCGCACCACCGCACGTGCGATGCGCATCGCCAGCAATGCAATCTGTTCGTGCAGCGCATCGTCCAGCTGCGCCAGCGGCCGTGACAGTGCGTCGAGCGCGGCGGTCAGCGTCCGGCGCTGTGCTTCCAGCGCGGCAAGCTTCGCATTGATCTCGCGCTGCGCGGCGGCAAGTCCGGCGGCATGGCCGCGGGCCTGCGCCTCGGCCATCACGCGTCGCTCTTCCTCGCGCCGCTCGTCGCTGTCGCGGCGGTGCCCGCCGGGCATGGCATCGCCATCGAACACCGGCGCGCTCCAGGCGCGCGTGTCGGTGACGGGCAGATCCCGCAGCGGCTCAACGAACTGCATGGCGGCGCTGCTCATCAGTCATCCTTCTCCACCCATTCCTTGACGACCTGCGCCACGCGCGCCGGATCCTTGGCCACCAGGCCGCGCGCCTGCGCGATCTGCTGTTCATAGGCAATGGTGTCGGCAGGACGGGTGGGGGCAGCACCCGCGGCCTGCGGCGCCGGCAACGGTGGCGGCGGCACGAGCGCGGCCTTCACCGGCGCGGCGAGGTTGCGCAGCAGCGGCCGCACCACAAACATCAGCAGCGCCAGGATGATCACAAGGCCGGCCACAAGGCGGGCAATGTCGCGCACCATCGGGTTCTCCCAGATGGGTGGCGCGGTGATCTCGGGCACCTCGACCGCTTCCTGCAGGAAGCTCTGGTTCACCACCGACACGCGATCGCCGCGCCCGTCATCGAAGCCGACGGCATCGCGCACCAGCCCGGTGATGCGTTCGAGCTGCTCCTCGGTCAGCGGCGTCTCGGCCACGCTGCCATCGGCAGCCGTGGTGCGCAGGTTGTCGATGACCACGGCGGCCGACAGGCGCTGCAGGCGACCGGCCGGCATGCGGGTATAGGCAACGGTGCGGTCGATCTCGTAATTGCGCGTGGCCTGCCGCGAGCTGCTCCCGGGAGTCGTGGCAGCAGCCGTCTGCGCATCGTCCTGCGCCTGCACGCCCGGCGGCAGCGCCGTGCCGCCCTCCGGTGGCTGGTTGGTCAGCGCGCCGGGAACGCCCTGCGGTCCGCCTGCAGTGCGGCTCATATCCTCGCTGGTCTGCTCGCTGCGCACCACCTGGCTCTGCGGGCCATACTGCTCGCGCGCCTCCTCGGTGCTGGAGAGTTCGATCTGCGCCACCACCTGCGCGCGCACGCGGCCCGGTCCCAGCAGCGGGGTCAGCAGCGACACGATGCGCTGCGAATAATCCTCCTCGATGCGCCGCGCCAGCTCCAGCTGCTGCTCACGCGCGGCGAACTCGCTGTCTTCCTCGGGCGAGGACAGCAGTCGCCCCTGGCTGTCGACCACGGTCACATGCTCGGCGCCCAGTTCGGGAATGCTCGATGCCACCAGGTTCACGATGGCCGCCACCTGGCCGCGATCGATGCGCGCGCCGGCATTGAGCTGCAGGAACACCGAGGCGCTGGCCGGACGGCGGTCGCGCACGAACGCGGACTGCTGCGGCAGGGCCAGGTGCACGCGCGCACCCTGCACCGGCTTCAGGCTGGCGATGGTACGCGCCAGTTCAGTCTCGATGGCGTGCTGGTAGCGCGCGTTCTCCATGAACTGGCTGACGCCGAATCCCGGATCCTTTTCCATCAGCGAGAAGCCGCTTGAGGACGGCAGGCCCTTCGCGGCCAGACCCATGCGCGCCTCGGTGACGCGATTGGCCGGCACCAGCACCGCGCCATGCTCGACCCGGTAGGGAATTCCGGACTGGTCCAGCGACTGCGTGAGCTGCGACGCATCGGTATCACTCAGGTTGCCGAACAGCAGGCTGTAGGTGGGCGCCTGAGACCACAGCGCGATGCCCACGCCTGCAGCCACTGCCGCTGCGACGCCGATCAGGATCAGCAGCGGCTTCAGGCCAGCCATCGCGGCAGGCATCTTCATTGGAACGGCAGGAACGTCGGCACTCATGTTGCGACCTTAGGCATCAGATGGGCATGTTCATGATTTCCTGGTACGCACTGACCAGGCGATTGCGGACCTCGACCGTGGCGCGGAACGCCACCGAGGCCTTCTGGGATTCGAGCATCACGTGCGAGAGCTCCACGCCCGGATCACCGCGCTCGAAGCGCGTGGCGAGCGCCGCGGCCTGCGACTGGGTCGCATTGACCGCATCCAGGCCCTTCTTCATCACGTCGGCGAAGCTGACGTTGCCACCGCCCTGCACCGCGCCGGCAGCGCCCGGCGCCTCGGGCCGAGGCATCGACGGTGCGCCGATCTTCGTCTGCTGCTGCAGCGCGCGGATCTGGGCCAGCACGCTGTCGATCTGCATGTTGCTCATCGCGGATTTCCCTCAGGCGGCCGGCACGTCGATGCCTGCGGAACGAAGCTGCGCCACCTTGTAGCGCAGCGTGCGGGGAGAGATGCCCAGGCGCGCCGCGACATCGCGGCGGCTCTCGCCGGAGCGCAACGCTTCGAGCAGGATGCGGTTCTCGGCGGCACGCAGCGAGCCACGCAGCGGCCGGCCCTGCAGGTCGACGACACCACTGGCATCATGGCGAAGCGGCGTCTCGCCGAGGCCTTCGAAGCGGATGTGGCAGGCCTCGATCATGATGTCGCCGGCGAGGATCATCGCCCGCTGCAACAGGTTGTCCAGCTCGCGGATGTTGCCCGGCCACGGATAGTTCAGCAGCAGCTGCGCCGCATCCGCCGACAGCGCCGGAATGCGTCCGCCGCGCGGGCTGCGCAGTTCCAGCAGCCGCATGGCCAGCGGCAGCACATCGTCGCGCCGCTCGCGCAGCGACGGGACGGTCATCGGGAACACGCACAGGCGGTAATACAGATCCTCGCGGAAGCGGCCGGCCTTCACCTGCTCGCGCAGGTCGCGGTTGGTGGTGGCCACGACACGCACATCCAGGTTCAGCATCGAGCTGCCGCCGAGGCGTTCCACCTCGCGCTCCTGCAGCACGCGCAGCAGCTTGGCCTGCAGCGCCAGCGGCATCTCGGTGATCTCGTCGAGCAGCAGCGTGCCGCCCTGGGCCTGCTCGAACTTGCCGGCATGCGAGGCGTGCGCGCCGGTGAAGGCGCCGCGCTCGTAGCCGAACAGCATGGCCTCGAGCATTGATTCGGGGATGGCCGCGCAGTTGATGGCGATGAACGCGGCGCGTGCGCGCGGCGAGCGGCCATGGATGAAGCGGGCCAGCACTTCCTTGCCGGTGCCCGATTCACCATTGATCAGCACCGTGCAGTCGGTGGTGGCGACGCGGGCGGCCAGCGCATGCAGCGCCCGCGAAGCCGCATCGACGATGACGGGCTCGCGGCTCAGCTGCGGAATCTGTTCAGGGTTCGACATGACCGAGGAGAGAGCAAGTTCCGTGCCGGCCAGGGGCTGCCCATCGCGTGACGCGTGTCACGGAATGGAAGCCGGAAACGTCAATCGGCCGTCGCTTCGTCGACGCCGCCGATGCCGAACTTGCGCAACTTCTCCACCAGCGTGGTGCGGCGAAGCTGCAGCAGCCTTGCGGCCTGCGCGACCACGCCATTGCTGCGCTCCAGCGCCTGGCGGATCAGCGATTCCTCGATCGAGGACACATGCGCGCGCAGATCGATGCCGCCGGGCGGCAACACCGTGCCGCTGCCGGTGGCCGGGTCCTCGAGCATCAGCAGCACTTCGCGTTCGGAGAGGCGCGTCGCGTGCTCGCGCTCGGTCGCCGGGGCGCCGGCATCGGCGATGGCCGCCGTCGGCGCGGGCGCGGCGGCAATCAGGAGCGGAGCAGCTTCGGGCACGCGATCATCGTCCGCCGGCGGCGTCCAGTCGGCCGGACGATAGCGCGGCGGCAGATCCTGGGCGCCGACCGGCCGGCCGCCGCAGAGGATGGACAGCCGTTCGATCAGGTTGCCCAGCTCGCGCACATTGCCAGGCCAGCTGTAGCGCTCCAGGCATTCCATCGCGCCGGCCGTCAGCAGCACCCGCGCCCGGCCCGCCGCAACGTTCATTTCGGAGAAGTCGCGGATCAGTACCGGCAGGTCCTGCTTGCGCTCGCGCAGCGAGGGCATGTCGATGGGAAACACGTTCAGGCGGTAGAACAGGTCCTCGCGGAATGTGCCGCGGGTGATCGAGTCCTCGAGGTTGCGATGCGTGGCGGCGATGATGCGCACGTTGCAGCGATACTGCAGCGCGCTGCCGACACGCTCGAACACCTTCTCCTGCAGCACGCGCAGCAGCTTCACCTGCATCGGCAGGCTCATGTCGCCGATCTCGTCGAGGAACAGCGTGCCACCATCGGCCAGTTCGAAGCGGCCCTTGCGCGTGGCCACCGCACCGGTGAACGCACCCTTCTCGTGTCCGAACAGCTCGCTTTCGAGCAGGTCGGCAGGAATGGCGCCGCAGTTCACGGCAATGAAGGGACGATGGCGTCGCGGACTGGAGTTGTGAATGGCGCGCGCCACCACTTCCTTGCCGGTGCCCGATTCACCCAGCACCAGCACACTGGAGTCATGCGCGGCAACCTGGTCGATCAGCGTGAGGATCTGGCGGATGGGGGGGGACTCACCGGTGGGTCCCCGATGGGTCACGGTCGCGGAGCGGACTTCCAGTTCAGCAGTGGCCATGTGCAGCGTTTGTTCGTTGTTGGTTGCGAAGGTGGCCAGTCTCGCAAACCTGCTGCGTCGGAAAAGTGACGCAACGCGTCAATCATCGGAGGATCCTTGTGATTGCCGTCTCATTTCCCGGCCGGCGCGGCTGGCGGGAGCCGGCAACCTGACGCCGGTGACGGCGGAACGCCAGTTTCTCCAGCAGATCGGCGGTCGCTTCACCCGGCGGCACGAAACTGGCCTTCACATGGCCATCGGCGGCGACATGGGTGACATTGGCAATCAATGCCAGCGGCTGCGGCAGGCTGTCGCGCAGCCAGATCTCCAGCAGCCCCTGCTGGCCGACGCGCGGCGGATTGGCCGATTTCCACAGTGCGCCGAGTGCATTGAAGCGCACCAGCGCCGGCACCGGACGGGGAACCTGCGCGGCCAGCAGCTGACCGACCAGATCGAGCAGCAGGTTCACCTTGACCTCCAGGCGCGCCACATCGGTGGCATTCGGCGAGGCATCATCCTTCTTCTCGACGGCGCCCTGCTCTTCCAGCACCGCGCAGACCTGCAGCACGCGCACATTGCGGTCGGTGAGCGCGGCGACCGCCGGCAGTTCCATTGGCCGCGCCAGCGGCTTGAAGGCCACCGGCAGCAGGTCCTGGTAGGCCAGCTCGTTGTTCAGGATGATGGTATCGACGCCTTCGTACATGTCCGCTCCATTGTGCAACCGGGAGTGGACTATGTGAGCAGCATCTCCAGCGTCCGGTCGGATTCGGCCACCGAGGCCCGCAGGGCCGCCAGTGAACCGACATGCCTTTCTGTATTCATGTAGCGTGCCAGCTCGCCCAGCAGGCGCTGGCGCTCGGCCATCAGGCGGCGGATGGCTTCACTGTCGGCCGCCGCGAGGACGCCGCGCACGATCTGGAATGTGGACGCCGTCACACCCTGCGCCAGCAACCGCCCTTCGGAAGTCATCGCGGCGGACCCGGTCATTTCGCGGCCGGGATCTGCACCCAGGCGCCGCGGATCTCGCGCAGAAGGTTGCCGACCTCATCGAGCAGCTCGCCGCGGTTCTCGAGGTTGGCACGCACCAGCTGGCGGCCGCAGTAGTCATAAAGGTCCGCAAGGTTCGCGGCGATCTGGCCGCCCGCCTGCACATTGATGCTGGCGCGCAGCTCTTCGACGATGGCCACGGCGCGGTGGATGAGGCGGTTCTTGGCCTCGGTCTCGCCGTGGTCCATGGCTCCGCGCGCGGAGGCCAGGCGTTCCAGCACGCCGTCCATCAGCATGGTGATGAGACGGTGCGGATCGGCCGCATCCACGCCGCTGTGTGCAGCGACGGAACGATAGGCGGCGAGACTGGATCTGTTTGGGTAAGCCGACATGAAGACACTCCTGCTCTACATGCGACTTAACGGCGCGGCGCGCCGGAACTTGAGCGCGAACTAGCGCGAGCCGGTGGCGAGCTTCTGCAGTCCTTCAAGCTGCTGGCTGAGATATCCGGAGGTGTTCTGCATCTGCGCCAGCAGCGCGTCCATCGCGGTGAACTGCTTCAGGTAGCGCTGCTGCACGACGACCATGCGGGCTTCGAGGGCTTCACGTTGCTGGTCCAGGCGGCGGCGCTCGCTGGAGATGCGATCGTTGCGCGTGGCAAATTCGCCACTGGCAGACAGCCTTTCGTCCAGGTATTGCGACATGCGCACTGCGAGGCCTGACTCGGACGAGAACACACGGTTCACGGCGTCAGGATCCGCGGCGAGGGCAGCCTTGAACTTGTTCGCATCCAGCTGCAGCGTGCCGGTCACGGTGACCTCGATGCCGAGGCTGGTCAGCGTGCGGTAGGCCCCGGTGGTGCCTGCCACGGGCTCAGAGAGCATGCGCCGCAGCTGCGTGTCGAGGTTGCGCAGCATCGAGTCGCCGAGCATCGGACCTGCGGTCTTCGTGGCGGCGTCATAGCGCCCCAGGGAGGCCACCTGCTGCGCCAGAGCGTTGTAGGCCGAGACGAAGCTCTCGGCCTTCTTCTGGATGGCCGCATCATCTCGCTGCACGGCGAAGGAGATGGTTTCGCCCTCCGGCGTGACCTTCTTCAGGGTCAGCGTCACACCGTCGATGGCGTTGGTCAGCGTGTTGTTGCTGCTGCGGATCTCGTAGCCGGAGACATGGGCGATGGCATCCTGTGCCGCCGCGTCGCGATCCGGATCGAAGTCGGCAAGGTCAGCAGCAAGCTGCTGCAGGCCTGCGGACGCATCCGATGCCGTCACCGAAATTGAATTGTCGGCACCGGTGGCCGTGCCGGTCAGCACCAGGTGCGCGCCGCTGGCGTCGCGGATCAGCGTGGCGCGAACCGCGGTGTTGCCTTCGGCGCTGTTGATCGCGTCGCGGATCTGCGCGAGCGTATCGCCGCCTTCGGCGATGACGATGTCGAAGCTGCGTTCACCGGCCGTGATCGTCAGCGTGCCGGTGCCCACCGCGGTGTCGGGACCATCCGGGTAAGCCGCGGAGCCCAGCCTCGCCGCGCTCGCCAGCTGCTGGACCTGCACGGTGTATTCACCGGCAATCGCAGATGCCGTGGCCGATGCCGCAAGGTACTGATCGTCACCGACCACCGCGCGGCGGATTCCGAATGCATCCGGACCCTTCAGGCCATTGACGGCATTGCGCAGGCTCGACAGGGCCCCTTTCAACGTGGCCAGTGCCGTGAATTCGGTGGTGAGCTTCGCGTCGGTGCTGGTGAGCTGACGGTCCTTCGGCGCACGTTCGGCCGCCACCAGCTGTGAAACCAGCGAGTGGATATCCAGTCCCGAACCCAGCCCCGGAGATGAGATGGTCGCCATGCCAGCAGTATGTCAGGCGATCGAATTCACGAATGTGCCCGATTGCGCATTCGCGAGACGCAGCATCTGCAGGGCATCTTCGCCCGGGATGCGCCGGATCACATTGCCCTCACCATCGCGCACGATGATGACGGGTGTCGCGGAGTCCCCTTCGACCTGGAATTCAAGGTTGCGGGCCGAGGTCTGCAGGTAGCGGCTGACCTGTTCGGCGATGGCTTCCTGCGTCTGCAGGATATTCGTCACGGGAACCTTCTCGACTTCCGCCACTGGTGCCGGCGCCGCAACGCGTTCGACAACGGCGGGCCCGGCCTGCTTCATGTCCGGCTGTGATGCAGGGACGGAACTTGCAGCGATCGGCTTGGAGACCGGGATTTCCATGTTCCCTCGCTAGCTGACGGCAAAAGGCGGGAGCCCGTGAGGGCCCCCGCCGATTCCGGTCAAGGTGTCTGACGCATGCCTTAGCGCAGCAGCGACAGCACGTTCTGCGGCACCGTGTTGGCCTGGGCCACCATGGCGGTACCGGCCTGCTGCAGGATCTGGGCGCGGGTCAGCGCAGCCGTTTCGGCGGCGAAGTCCGTGTCCATGATGCGGCTGCGCGAGGCAGAGAGGTTCTCCGACACCGTCTGGATGCTGTTGATGGTCGACTCGAAGCGGTTCTGGATGGCACCCAGGGTGCCACGCAGGTCGCTGACCGCGGTCAGAGCCGAATCGATGCGCAGGATGGCATCGTTGGAATCCGAGACATTCAGCACGTTGACCTGCGTCAGCCCCGTGGTCGACTCCGTCGACGCACCGGCCGTCAGGCCGAGGTCTGCCGCACCGGCGCCCGTCAGCGTGAACTCTTCCGCGGCGGAGATCGTCAGGTTGCCCTCCGCATCCACGGTGGCAACGGCACCCGCAGTTGCGATGCGGTCGATCAACTCCTGCGCCGTGGCGTACTCACCCGACAGGTCCACCGCCTCGCCGCTGCCCACCTGGATGGTCAGGGCGCCGATCGGCGTGCCCGGCTCGGCATCGGCGGCGTCAACGGCTTCCGAGCCGTTGGTGGTGGTGGCGCCGATGGCAGCACCACCGAAGCCCGTCTCGTTTGCAGGTGTACCACCGTCAGCGTCATCGAAGGCCTGGGAGACGGAGAAGTTCACGCCGTCTGCACGCGAGAAGGTGATGCTGCCTGCGCTCAGGGCGCTCGCCAGATCCGCTTCGCCGTTGAAATTGATCGTGAATCCGCTGACAGCGTCACCATCATCTGCGAATCCGGCGGCGGTCAGGGCAGTCGCAAAAGCGGTTGCATCCAGATCATCGCCGCCGTCGATCGTGGCGGTGACGTCCAAAGTAACATCGCCAGCGTCCAGCGACAGCACAAAGTCGAATCCGTCACCGGCGCCCGCGCCGTTGGCCGAGGTTGCAAGCGTACCAAGTGCGGCAGACGTAGCCGGCACCGCGACCTGCGCTTCGGTAGCCGGGGTACCAGCCGTCGCGGCAATGACGTCGTTCACGTTCACGCCGGTGCCGGCAGAGGAATGAATGTTGCCGATGCGGTCAGTGTTCATGCTGGTGCTGAGGCCGACCGAGATCGTCTCGCCGACGTTCGCACCGACCTGGAAGAGCGCGTTGCCGAAGCTGCCGTCCAGCACCTTGCGGCCGTTGAACGAGGTCTGGCTGGCGATGCGCTGGATTTCCTGCAGGCGCTGGTCGACTTCCTGGTTCAGCGCCATGCGGTCGTTGTCCGAGTTCGTCGCGTTGGCCGACTGCACGGCCAGCTCACGGATGCGCTGCAGGTTGTTGGTCACTTCCTGCAGGGCGCCTTCGGTGGTCTGGGCCAGCGAGATGCCGTCGTTTGCATTGCGCACGGCCTGGTTCAGGCCGTTGATCTGCGTGGTCATGCGGTTGGAGATCGCAAGACCGGCGGCGTCGTCCTTCGCGCTGTTGATGCGCAGGCCCGAAGACAGGCGCTGCAGCGAGTTGGCCAGCGCACTGCTGGAAGTCGTGAGGTTGCGCTGTGCGTTCAGCGACATCACGTTGGTGTTGATGACAAGTGCCATTCTAGATGCTCCTGTTGAATTCTCGGGGTCCAGGTCTTCCGGCGTTGTGGCCGGCGATTGCCCTGGTGGGCTATCGCCTCCCAGTGCGCTCTTCGAGAGGGTTAACGGCGCCGGCTGTCGTTACTTGAAGACGCAATCGGCAGATTTGGCGGGGGAAGTGAGACTTCGCTCACAATCGCGCAAGCTCTGGCGAATGGCCTACAGGATGTCGAACAGGGACATCTGGCCGATGCGGGTATAGGCCGCCTGCGCTGCCTGCAGCCCGGCCACCTGCTGGTTCAGCCGGCTGATGGCCTCGGCATAGTCGAGGTCGCGCAGCGCGCTCAGCGAGGCGGCGAACTCGTAGTCCAGGTCGTCGCGATGCGTGGCGGCGGCATCCAGCGCCGACAGGCGCGAACCGGTCTCGGCTCGCAGGTTCACCACATGGTCCATGGCGGTGGTGAGCTGGCCCAGCGCCTTGTTGATGTCGGTGCCGAGCTGCGCGCGCGCCTCGGGCGTGTCGGCACCGCGGCTCAGCGCGAGGATCAGGTCCTCCACGGTGCGGAAGACATCTTCGGTGGCGGCCGGTGCGACCGTGAATGTGTCGTCCACGGCCGGCGACCCTTCGATGGTCACCTGGATGCCATCGAATGAGATGGCGCCGCCGGCGACATAACTGCCGGTCGCGACCTGCGTGCCGCCGGTGTCTTCCACCGTCCAGGTGTCGGCGGTGCCGTCGGCATCCGGATCGGTAAAACGGATGGTGTAGCCATGCGCCTGCGGCACGGCCGCGGCCGCCGCCGCAGCGGCGGACCATGCGGCAGGATCGGTCACCTGGCTGACGCCGATGAACCCGGTACCCGCATGCGTGCCGGTCGAGACGGTGAACGCGCCATTGCCTTCCGGCACGTGCATGAACACCTGCGCGCCATTGAAGCCGTCGGCGATGGACTGCGTGGCGCTGATCGCAAGCTGCCGCGTGCCCTGGTCACCGGCGTAGCTGACATTGCCACCGGCGGGCGCGAAGGGACGCGTGCCGCTGGAGAAGCCGGCGAACAGGAATTCGCCATTGCCGTCCTGCCGGTTGGCGATCTGCAGCAGCTCGCCGGCGCGGGCGCGCAGCTCGGTGGCGATGGTGCCCAGCGAGGCGTCATCCATCGCGCCGCTGTTGGCCTGCACGGCCAGCACATGCACCCGTTGCAGCAGCGAGTTCAGGTCGGTGAACGCCTGCTCGGCGAATCCCAGCCGCTGCGTGGCCATGCCGGCATTGCGGCCATACTGGTCGAGCTGCGACTGCGCACGCTCCACGCCGAGGATGCGCGTGGCGGCAATGGGATCGTCGGCGGGCGTCTGGATGCGGCGGCCGGATGCCACCTGCACCTGCGTCTTCGCCAGCGCGACCTGCTGCTTCAGGATCTGCGCAATGGCCGAGGCATGCTGGCCAGGCGTCGACATGCGGCTGATCATCGACGCACCGCGTTCATCAGTGTATCCATCAGTTCCTGGGTGACGCGGATCATCTGCGCGGCGGCCTGGTAGGCCTGCTGGTAGCGCAGCATGTTGGCCGCCTCTTCATCGAGGTTCACGCCCGACAGCGAATCCACCGCCGCGAGGCTGTCGTCATAGATGATCTGCTGGGCTTCGAGGCTGGCATTCGCGCCGGCAGCGGCCACGCCCACCGAGCCGACGAAGCGGCTGACCGCGCCATCCAGCGATTCGGTGCCGCCGGCGAACAGGCCGCGGCCGAGCACCTCGGCCATCTCCAGCGCATTGCTGTTGTCACCGACGCCTGCGGTGTTCGCAGTGACCGTAAAGCTGTCGCCAGCGGCGGCCACGCCGTCGATTCGCACGCGCCAGCCATTGAACTCGATCGCGCCACCGGCCTCATAGGCGCCGGTGCCGAGCACGTTGCTGGCGGCATCCACCGCCTCCCAGTTGCCGGCATCGGTGAAGCGGATCGTGACCGGGTCACGCAGCGCGGCATCGTCCGCATCCAGCACCTGGCCGGCGGAGATCGTCGCAGTGCCTGCGTTGCCCGCCGCAGTGCCGGTGCGCACCGGCGAGGCGGCCGCGACGCGCGAGGGATCGCTGATCAAGGTGCGCAGGCCGCTGATGGCATTGACGGTGGGACGGATGAGGAACTGGTCTCCATCGGCGGCGGCGCCGCTGACGGCCACCGACAGGCCGCCGAATTCGAGATTGCCGCCATTGACGGCGAATGGCACGGCGGCACCGGTATCGGCGCGTCGCACGCTCCAGTTGCCGCCGCTGTGCTGCACCACATAATCCTGGGTGCCCAGCGCACCGGCGCCGGTGCGCGTCACGGCCAGTGCGGCATTGCCGTCATTGCTGCGGGAAGCCAGCACCTCGACACCGCCCACCGCGAAGAAGTCACCGCCCGCATCGCCATGCAGGTCGACGCCGCGGTGATGCTGCAGGTTCGTGGCTTCGGCCAGGCCGACGGCCAGGCGCCCGAGCTCATTGCGCGCCGGATCGATCAGTTCGCGCCGCGCATCGAGCAGGCCGCCGATGCTGCCGCCGCTGAGCGAGGAGGACACATCCACCGAATCGCTGGAGGTGCGGAAGGCCAGCGAGATGCGGCCGGGCTGGAACTGGTCCGGCTGCGCCACCAGCTGCGCGGCATCATTGCCCAGCACCAGCGGCTGGCCATTGCCGACGAACACATTGATGGCGCCATTGTCCTGGCGCACGATGGAGGTATCGAGCCGCCCGGCAAGCTGTGCCAGCTGCTGGTCGCGCGCGTCCAGCAGGTCGGCAGGCGCCGAGCCGGTCTGGCTGCTGGCGCGCATGATCTCCTGGTTGAGCTTCGCGATGTTCGTGGCGATGCCATTGACCGAGGCCGCCTCGGCGCGCAGCTGCTCATTGATCTGCGCATCCATGGTGTTGAGGCGCGACTCGTAGCTCTTCAGCCGAGTCGTCAGCCCCTGCGCCTCGGACAGCAGCACCTGCCGCGCGGCGGTGGAAGTGGGCGTATTGGCCACTTCCTGCAGCGCATTGGTGAAGCGTTGCAGGGCCGCCGAGATGCCGGTGGAAGTGTCCGCGAACAGGTTGCTCAGCGCGCCGGCTTTCTCCGCATAGACCGACAGCCGCGAGTGGCCGCTGGTGGCATTGCGCATCTGCAGCGTCAGCAGGTCGTCGCTGAAGCGCCGCACACCCTGCACGGTGACGCCGGTGCCCAGCGCCGAGCTGCCGAAGATCTCCGGCTGGCTGGTGGCGAAATTCACCGCCTGCCGGCTGTAACCGGGCGTCGCCACATTGGCGATGTTGTGGCTGGTGGTTTCCAGCGCGCGCTGGAAGGCCCGCAACCCGGAAACAGAGACATTCAGCATGTCAGGCATCGGCTACTGGCCTTTCAGGCAGGGTTCGCCTGGGTTATCGGCACGGCGTGCGCGGACTTGAGTCGCGCGGCCACCGCGGTGAGCTTGGTGACATAGTCCGGGTCCGTGGCATAGCCGCCGCGTGCCAGGCCCTGTGCGAAGGCAGTCACATCACTGCCGGTGTTCAATGCCGCGGCATAGCGCGGGCTGGACTTCAGCAGTCCGACATAATCGCGGATGGACTGCTCGGGGGAATCGTAGGCACGGAAGTCGTCGCGGACCTGCTGCATGCGTCCGCCGAGGAACTCATGCGTCGCCGAGGCCTGCACGGCGCCCTTCCAGCTGCTGCCTGCCTTGATGCCGAACAGGTTGAAGCTGGGGCGACCATCGGCACCGGTGGGCACTGACCGTCCCCAGCCGGTTTCCAGCGCCGCATGCGCGATCACGACGTCGGGATCGACACCCAGTTCGCGCGCGGCGGCCGTCGCGGCGGGCCGGATCGTGCGCACGAAGTCATCGGCATTCTTCGGCGGCCAGTCCGGCGCCGGCGCCGGCGCCGCGCCCGCTGCTGCGGCCGGAGCCGCCGCCGTCATTCCTGCAGCCTGCGCCCCGAATGGCTCGCCGCCCTGCCCCTGCATCAGCTGGCGCACCAGCACATCGGCCAGTCCCAGTCCCTTGCCCTTCGACAGCTGCGCCGCAAGCTGCTGGTCGAACATGTCCTGGTAGAAATCCTGCTGGTCGCTGGCATAGGGATCGCCGGGCGACGCCGCGCGCATGCTCTTCAGCAGCATCGTGGTGAACAGGCTCTCGAACTGCTTCGCCGTCTCGCGCAATGCCTCAGGTGAATTGCTCGCGGCCTCACGCCGGATCGACCCCAGCGCGGCCGGATCAGCGAAGAACGATGCATTGACGGAGTCGATGGCCATGTCAGATGACGATCAGCTCCGCGCGCAGCGCGCCGGCTTCCTTCAGGGCCTCGAGAATGGCCACCAGGTCGCCCGGGGCGGCGCCCACCTGGTTCACGGCACGCACGATCTCGTTCAGGTCGACACCCGGGTCGAACACGAACATGCGTGCCTGATCCTCTGAGGCGGAGATCTCGCTGCGCGGCGTGACCACGGTATCGCCCCGCGAGAACGGCGCCGGCTGGCTCACGTCGAGCCGCTCGGTGATGGTGACGGACAGCGAACCATGCGCCACGGCGGCACGCGACACGCGCACGCGTGAGCCGATGACCACGGTGCCGGTGCGCGAATTGACGATCACGCGCGCGGGCGCATCGCCTGGCTCCACCTCGATGGCCTCCAGCGTCGACAGGTAGGCGATGCGCTGGTTCGGATCCACCGGCGCTGCCACCTTGACCGAGACGGCATCCATGGCCTGCGCGGTACCCGAGCCCAGCAGGTCGTTGATGCCACCGGCCAGCCTTGCCGCGGTGGTGAAGTCCGGCGTGTGCAGGTTCAGCACCACATAGGGCTGCGCGGTGAAGTTGTTCGGCACCTCGCGCTCCACGGTGGCGCCATTTGGCACGCGGCCGCTGGAAGGCACATTCACCGACAGCCGCGAACCATCGCTGCCCTGCGCGCCGAAGCCGCTGACCACGAGGCTGCCCTGCGCGATGCCATACACCTCGCCGTCGACACCGCGCAGCGGCGTCATCAGCAGCGTGCCGCCGCGTAGCGAGGCCGCGTTGGCGATCGAGGAGACGGTGACGTCGATGGTCTGGCCTGACTTCGAGAACGGCGGCAGGTCGGCCGTGACCACCACGGCAGCCACGTTCTTCAGCTGCGGGTTCACGTTCGGCGGCACCGCGACACCGAAGCGCGCCAGCATGTTCTTGATGCTTTGGATGGTGAACGGCGCCTGGCTGGTCTGGTCGCCGGTGCCATCGAGGCCCACCACCAGGCCATAGCCCACCAGCTGGTTGCCGCGCACGCCCGACACCTGGGCCAGGTCCTTGACGCGTTCGGCCTGCACGGCCGGCGCCAGCAGCAGCATGCCGGCGGCGGCGGCGAGCATTCGGGCAACAATCCTGTGCATCACAGCGGGTTCCAGATGGAGTTGAAGAAGCGGGACAGCAGGCCCGGCCGGTTGGCGTCGGCGAGCGCGCCGCGCGCGCCATAGGCGATGCTGGCGTCGGCCACCTTGTAGGAGGCGATGGTGTTGTCAGGCTGGATATCCAGCGGCCGGATCACACCCTGGATGCGCACGAACTCGCGTCCCTGGTTGATCTCGATCCACTTCTGGCCGCGCACGACCAGGTTGCCGTTCGACAGCCGCTTCGCGACGGTCACGGTGACGTTGCCCTGCAGGCGGTTCGACAGGCTGCTGTCACCCGATCCCTCGAAGCTGCGGCTGTTCTCCATGCTGGCGGAGATCTCCCGGCCGCCGATGGTCAACGGCGAGCCGCCGAACAGCGGCGCGGGGATGTCCACGGATGTGTCTTTCGAGGTCGAGGTGCTGGAGCTCTTCTGCGCGGCAGTCTGCTCGGAGAGGATGATGGTCACCGTGTCGCCCACGCGATGGGCCACCACGTTCTCGAACAGCGGCACATCGTGGCCGGCCTGGTAGATCGAACCGCTGGCCGGTGCGTCGCGCGGCAGCTCCTCCGGCCAGGTGGCCGAGAAGTCCTCGTAGCCCTGGGTGGTGGCGCATCCGGCCAGCAGCCACGCGGCGGCAACGCCGGCGGCCAGAATCATGCAGCGGCGCTGGTTCACAGGTTGTTGCTCACGTACTGCAGCATCTGGTCGGTGGTGGAGATGGCCTTGGAGTTCATCTCATAGGCGCGCTGGGTCTCGATCATCGCGACCAGCTCTTCCACCACGTTCACGTTCGAGCCTTCCAGGAAGCCCTGCTGCAGCAGGCCCAGGCCGTTGAGGCCGGGCGTGCTGCCCTGCGCCGGACCGCTGGCTGCGGATTCGACCAGCAGGTTCTCGCCGCGCGGCTGCAGGCCGGCCGGATTCACGAAGTCGGTGAGCTGCAGCGTGCCGATCTGCGTGGGCGCGTTCTGGCCGGCGATCTGCGCGCTGACCGTGCCATCGGCTCCGATGGTGATGCTCTGCGCGCCCTGCGGGATCGAGATGCCCGGCTGCACGCGATAGCCGCTGGAGGTCACCAGCTCCCCTTCGGCGCTGGTCTTGAACGAACCATCGCGCGTATAGGCGAAGCTGCCATCCGGCATCAGCACCTGGAAGAAGCCGCGGCCGTTGATGGCCACATCCAGCGCATTGCCGGTGTTGTTCAGGCCGCCCTGCGCATGGTTCTTCTCCGTGGCCACGACGCGCACGCCGGTGCCGAGGTTCAGCCCGGTGGGCGCAACCGTGTCCTGCGAGGTGGCCGAGCCCACCTGCTTCACGTTCTGGTAGAGCAGGTCCTCGAACACCGCGCGGTCTTTCTTGAAGCCGGTGGTGTTCACGTTGGCAAGGTTGTGCGAGATGACGGTCATGCGCGTCTGCTGCGCGTCCAGTCCGGTCTTGGCGGCCCAAAGTGCGGAATGCATGGTTCGGTTCCTCTTGATTCGGTTGCGCGCTTAACGCATCGACAGCAGCCGCGCGGAGGCGGCGCCGTTGTCTTCGGCGGTCTTCATGGCGCGCACCTGCAGGTCGAAGCGGCGCGACAGTTCGATCATGTTCACCAGCGCATCGGCGACATTCACGTTGCTGGTCTCGAGCAAGCCGGACACCAGCGTGGCGGAGGCATCGGCCGGCGCATCCCTGCCATCCTTCATGCGCAGCAGCCCGTCGGCATCCTTGGTGAGATCGGTGTCGGCCGGGTTCACCAGCTTGATGCGGGCGATCTCGGCGCGCGTTTCCGGTCCCTGCCCCAGCGGCACGATCGACACCGTGCCGTCGGCACCGATGGCGATCGAGGCATGCGGCGGCACGGCCACGGGACCGGCATCGCCCAGCACCGGCAGGCCGGTGCCGGTGCGCAGGATGCCCGAGGCATCGATGCGCAGGTCGCCGGCGCGCGTGTAGGCCTCGCGGCCATCGTGCGCCTGCACGGCAAGGTAGCCATTGCCCTGCACGGCCACGTCCAGGTCGCGCCCCGTCGGCACCAGCGTGCCCGAGGTGGCGTCGAAGCCAGTCGTGGACGCAGTGGCATAGACCCGCGAGGCAAATCCATCGCCCGCCACGTGCCGCGCCTGGAATGCCGCCAGGTCGGCACGGAAGCCGGTGGTGGAGGCATTGGCCAGGTTGTGGTTGTTCGCGGTCTGCGCCTTGAGGGTCTCGCGGGCGCCGCTCATCGCGACATACAGCAGGCGGTCCATGGTCTTACCTGATGTTGATGATGGTCTGGGTGATCGCGTCGGAGGTCGAGATCATCTTCGCGTTCGCCTGGAAGTTGCGCTGCGCGGTGATCATGTTCACCAGCTGGGTGGTGATGTCGACGTTCGAGGCCTCCAGCGCGCCTGACTGGAGCAGGCCGAAGCCCGAGGTCCCGGCCTGACCGCGCAGCGCCTGGCCGGAGGTGAAGGTCTCGGCCCAGTTGGTGTCGGCTAGCTGCTGCAGGCCGTTGGGATTGGCGAAGTTCGACAGCGCCACCTGGCCCAGCGTCAGCGAGCGGCCATTGGTGAAGCGCGCCTGCACCACACCGCCCTTGTCGATGTCGATGCCGATCAGGCGGCCGGTGGTATAGCCATCCTGCGTGATATTGCCGACGCTGAAGGTGCTGCCGTACTGCGTGGTGCCGTTCACGTTCATCGTGATGTTCATCGCCGCAGCACCGGTACCCGGTGTGTACGCGGGCATGGCGATCTCGCCGGTGGGCGGCGTGACCAGCGTGCCCTGGTCGTCGAATACCAGCTGGTCCGGGCCGCCGACCGGCGCGCCATCCACATGGAAATGGGTGTTCCAGGTATTCGCAGCCGCGTCCTTCACGAAGTAGACGGTGGCGGTGTGCGCCGCGCCCAGCGAGTCGTACACCGTCATCGAGGTGGCGCGTGTGAAGCTGGTCGGATCGGCCGGATCGAAGTTGGCATTGGCCGGCGGCACGGCGTCGGCCGGCAGGTTCGCCAGCAACTCGACGTTGCTCGTGGCCGCAGGCGCACTCTCGGAAGTGACCAGGCGCAGGTCGGCCAGTGCGCCGGTATTGAAGCCACCACCGGTGACGGGCGGAAACACCTGCAGGCGCTGCCCCTGGGCATTGGTGACATAGCCCATGGCATCGGTGCGGAAGGCACCGGCGCGCGTGTAGGCGTAGGAGCCATTGTCGCTGACGGTGAAGAACCCGGTGCCGCTGATGGCCAGGTCCAGGTTGTTGTCGGTGAAGTCGATGTTGCCCTGGCTGAACTGCTGCGCGATGTCGGACACGCGCACGCCATTGCCGGTGGCCAGCGTCGCCACGCCCTGCGGCGAGACGGCGAACAGCTCGGCGAATTCGGCGCGCGATTCCTTGAAGCCGTTGGTGGAGCTGTTGGCGATGTTGTTGGCCGTGACGTTGAGGTCCGCGGAGGCGGCATTCAGGCCACTGAGGGCGAGACGGAAGGTCATGCGAGTCTCCTTACATCACTTGGCGAACATCGCCGAGTGCAATGGGTCCGAGGTCGGTGTTGAGGGTGAGGCCGTTGCTCTTCGGGTCGATGCTGACGCTGCCGACCCGCGCCAGAAGCTGCGTGGAAAGCTGTTCACTGGAACCGGCCACGTCGGCCACCACGCTGACGGTGTATTC
Organism: uncultured Steroidobacteraceae bacterium; assembly: GCA_964417875.1. Lineage (GTDB taxonomy): Bacteria > Pseudomonadota > Gammaproteobacteria > Steroidobacterales > Steroidobacteraceae > ZC4RG30. The sequence goes on along the minus strand of CAYQJU010000001.1, from coordinate 52,838 downwards.
ACCGGTGGTCGCGCGCTCGCCGTTCTCCAGCGTGCCGTCCCATTCAAAGACCACCTCGCCCTCAGCCGGCGACAGCGCGATCCTGCGCACCTGCTGGCCGGCGGAATCGGTGATCACGAGGTTCGCACTGCGCGTGCCCGTGGGGATTTCCGTGGTGCCATAGAGCGACCCACTGTCGGCCAGGAAAGCAGTGTCCGAATCGACCAGGATGTCGCGGCCCACAAGGTTGGTGCCATTGAGCACCTGCGCGGAACGCAGCGACTCCGACAGCGCCGAGATCGAGCCCTGCATGCCCTGGATGCCGGTCACGGTGCCGAACTGCGCCAGCTGGCCGAGGAAGTCCGCCGGATCCATCGGGCTGGTCGGATCCTGGTGTTTCAGCTGGGCGACCATCAGCTGCAGGAACTGGTCCTGGCCGAGCTGGTCCTTCGCCTTGGCTGCTGCGGTCGCGGCGCTGCTGCTGCCGGTGATGGCGTCGATGCTCATTACTGGCCCATCCTCAGCGTCGCGAGCATCAGCTCCTTCGACGTGTTCATGACTTCCACATTGTTCTGGTAGGCGCGCGAGGCGGAGATCATGTTCACCATCTCCTCCACCACGTTCACGTTCGGCGCAAATACATACCCTTCGGCGTTGGCGAGCGGGTTGCCCGGCTCATAGCGCATCTCCGGCGCGCGCGCGTCCTCGACGATCTCGCGGATGCGCACTGCGGCATCGCCGGCGCCCGCCTGTCCGGCACGCGTCTCTGCGCGCACGGCCTCGAACACCGGATGGCGCGCGCGATAGGCGGTCTCTGCGCTGCCGCTGACACTGTCGGCATTGGCAAGGTTGCTGGCCACGGTGTTCAGCCGCACGGACTGCGCCGCCATGCCCGAACCTGCAATCTCGAAAATCTTGAACGAAGACATGACTCTCCCTTTACTGGCCGGTGATGGCGGTCATCAGCGACCGGAACTTCGAGGAAAGGAACTGCAGCGTCGCCTGGTAGCGCACGGCGTTGTCGGCGAACGCAGCCTGCTCCAGCTGTGCATCGACCGTGTTGCCGTCCAGCGAGGGCGCGAGTGGCGTGCGGTACTTCATGAATGCGGCGGTGGACCCCGGCTCGAGGCCACCCGCGTCGCCGGTGGCTCCGATATGCCCCGGCTGCGTGGCCTGCAGCACGCCAGGCGTGGCACTGCCCGCAGTGCTGGCGGCCAGCGCGGCGCGAAAATCCAGGTCCTGCGCCTTGTAGCCCGGCGTATCGGCATTGGCCAGATTGCGGGCGAGCAGCTCCGTGCGCTGCTCGCGCAACTTCAGCGCCTGGGAATGCACGCCCAGGTACGTGTCGAGGTTCAAGGCCACGAGTGCTCCGTCAAAAACCCGTCCTGCCGGGGTACAGAGCAACTGGCGTGCCAGATGGGAGAAATGACCCTGACCCAGGCACAGCGCGGGTCATGGTGGTTGCCGGTCGTGATGCGCATCACAGCGCGGCGGCAGCCGCGTGCCGCGGCGGCGGCAATCACCCGTTGCCGGGCATCGGCATCTTCTATATCGGCATTGGGCGCTGCGATCTTTAGCCGGGCATGTGGCACGGCACTTGCTTCCCTCTTCGGCATGTTGCGATTCAAGTCCCGCATCGTCTGGATCCTGACGCTGCCGCTGTGCGCGGCGGGCACGGTCCATGCGCAGACACCGCCTCCGCATCCACTCGATGAGCTGCGCCAGGTGGCCGAGGCCTTCGTCGTGGCGCAGGTGCCCGAGGGCACAGGGCAAGTGCATGCCAGCGCCGACGCCATGGACCCGCGGCTGCGCCTGCCCCGCTGTTCGCAGCGACCCGCAGCGCAGCTGCCGCCTTCCACCACCACGCTGTCGGCGCGGATTGCCGTGGGCGTCAGCTGCGAGAGTCCACGCTGGACGGTGTATGTGCCGGTGCGCGTCGAGACCGAACTGCCCGTGCTGGTGCTGCAGCGCTCGCTGGCCCGCAATGCCAAGGTCGGCAGTGCGGACGTGGAACTTCGCACGGTGCGCGTGCCGGGACTTTCCTCCTCTTATATCGACGACATCAGACAGCTGGACGGGCGGCACCTGAAGCGGCCGGTTCCGGCCGGCACGCCGCTGACCAGCGACCTGCTTGCCGCCGACATCCTGGTGCGGCGCGGACAGCGCGTGACGCTGGTGGCCAGCATTGGCGGCCTGGAAGTGCGGGCCCAGGGCGAAGCGATCCAGGACGCCGGGCCCACCGGCCGGGTGCGCGTGCTGAACCTCACCTCGCGCAAGATCGTCGAGGGCCAGGTGGAGTCCCGCGACCAGGTGCGGGTCAGCCTGTAGCCCATGGCCAGCCACGCAACATATTCCGGGGCAGCTCCCGCACTGCCTTCCCATGCTGAAACAAGCCTAAAGTTCGCCGCACGGCGGCCGATACCAGTCCTGAAGGGAACGCCATGAAAGTGCCGGGAGAGAGTTTCGTGCCGAACAAGATCAATGCAGTGGAACCGCGGACCGCGCGCGTGGCGCCGGCTTCGGGCGTCCGGCCTGCGACCGGCGCATCGACACCGGGCGGCGAGCAGGCTTCGGGCGGTGCGGACGTGCGCCTGACCCATGCGGCGCGCAACCTGTCGGCCATCGAGGAGTCGCTGCGCGCATCACCGGCCGTGGATGAACTGCGGGTCGCAGCCGTCAAGCAGCGCCTGCAGGATGGCAGCTACGAGATCGATCCGCAGCGCATCGCCGACCGCATGCTGCGTCTGGAGAGCGACCTGGCACGCGCCCTTCCCTTCGACTCGCCGCTCAAGTGATGCCGGGCATGGACCAGGAGGCGTGCCGCGCGCAGTTCGCAAGCCTGCTCGATGGCGAGAACATGCTGCTGGCCGAACTGGAACAGCAGCTGCGCCGCGAACATGAGTTCCTGGCCGGCAATGATGTCGACAGCCTCGAGCGCGCCGGCAATGCGCGCCAGGCCACCGTGGCGAAACTGCTGAAACTCGATGACACGCGGCGCGACCTGTGCCGCATGCTCGGCCAGAGTGCGGACCGCAGCGGCATCGCGGCGCTGTTGCGCTGGTGCGATCCCACCGGTTCGCTGGCTGCTGCACAGTCCACCTGCACGAAGCTCGCCGAGAGCTGCCGTGCACAGAACGAGCGCAATGGCGCGCTGGTGACTGCGCGACTCACGCGCATCACCGGCATGCTCGACATGATGGCGTCGGGCAACAACGCGCGCACCTATGAGCCTGGTGCTGCGCGGACCACGACGCCCCCTGCCGGGCGTCTGGTTTCGGTCAGCGCCTAGACCAGAAAACATTCTCCCGCGCATTCCCAACCGTGACGCTCTTCCTTAAGAGCATGCGGGCGGCTGCCGATAATCAACCATGTATGTATCTGCACGGCGCTGAGGAAAGATGATCGCAATCATCGGAACACTGGTTGTACTCGGCTGCGTGCTGGGCGGATTCATGGCAAGCGGCAGCAGCCTGCTGCTGCTGTGGCACCCCTTCGAGGTGCTGATCATCGTCGGCGGTGCGCTGGGGGCCTTCCTGATCAGCAATCCGCTGAAGGTGGTGAAGGCCGCGTTTGCCGGCGCCGTCGGGCTGCTGAAGGGCGCACGCTACGGCCGTGATGAATACATCGAACTGCTGAAGCTGGTGTACGACATCCTGATGATGGCGCGCCGCGACGGCGTGCTGGCCATCGAACGACACATCGAGAATCCCGAGAAGAGCGACATCTTCAAGAAGTATCCGGGCGTGATGGCCGACCATCACATGATGGAGTTCATCACCGACTGCCTGCGGCTGATATCCGGCGGCAACCTCGATCCGCACGAGCTGGAAAGCCTGCTCGAATACGAACTCGAGACGCACCACAAGGAAGCCGCCGAGCCGGCCCATGCGGTGCAGAAGGTGGCCGATGCACTGCCGGGCTTCGGCATCGTCGCCGCGGTGATGGGCATCGTCAGCACCATGGCTGCCATCGATGGCGCAAGCACCACCGAGATCGGCCATCGCGTCGGCGCCGCACTGGTGGGAACCTTCCTCGGCATCCTCGTGGCATATGGTTTTGTCGGCCCGATCGCCGCGGCGATGGAACATCGCGCGCATGAGGAAGCCAAGGCCTTCGAGGTGGTGAAGATGGCGCTGGTGGCCAGCCTGCGTGGCTATCCGCCGCCCGTGGCGGTGGAGTTCGCCCGCAAGTTGCTGTTCAGTGGCGTGCGCCCGAACTTCCATGACCTGGAACAGGAACTGCGCGGCAAGAAGCCGGCGGCGGGCTGACATTTCGTGGCGGAGGAGAAGAAGCGCCCGATCATCATCGTCAAGCGCCGGCGCGGCAACGCCGGCGGACATCACGGTGGTGCCTGGAAGGTGGCCTATGCGGACTTCGTCACCGCATTGATGGCCTTCTTCCTCGTGATGTGGCTGGTCACGTCGGTTTCGAAGGAACAGCGCGCCGCCATCTTCGAATACTTCAAGAACCCCAGCATGGAACCGGGCCAGAGCGTGAAGGCCGCGCCGGGACAGCAGGGACCGGGCGGCGCCAGCACCAGTCCCATCGACCTGGGCGGTGGGCTCGATGCGCCCCGCGCCATGGAACGCAATGCCGAAGGGCTGGGCGAACCGGTGCCCGACATCAGCGAGGAGCTGGCCCGGCAGATCGCCGACGAGGGCGAACGCCGCCAGCTCGAGTCGCTGATGGAAGAGCTGCGCGAGGCCATCGAGAAGAGCCAGGCGCTGGAGCCCTTCAAGGACCAGCTGCTGCTGGACATCACGCCCGAGGGCCTGCGCATCCAGATCGTGGACAAGCAGAACCGCCCGATGTTCGACCTGGGCGGCACGCGGCTGAAGGACTACACCTCGCGCATCCTGCGCGAACTGGCGCACTACCTGAACACCGTGCCGAACCGCATCAGCCTCAGCGGGCATACCGACGCCAAGGCCTATGTGGGCACGCGCGGCTATACCAACTGGGACCTGTCGGCCGACCGTGCGAATGCCGCGCGACGCGAACTGCAGGCCGGCGGACTGGCCGCGGAGAAGGTCGCGCGGGTCGTCGGCCTTGCCTCCTCGGTGCTGTTCGACCGGGACAATCCGCACAATCCGATCAATCGCCGCATCAGCATCATCGTGATGACCAAGAGCGCGGAGGCGCGTGCGCTGTCATCGGATGCGCCGGATGTGGAGGCGGCGCGGCGGCAGATCGAATCCACGGCGATGCACAGCGATGGACCCGGGGGGAGTGCTGCCGTGCCCGATGCGGCGGAGGTGGCCGGGGTTGCCAACGGGCAGCCAGCGCAGGCGGCTGCTTCCGGTGCCGCGGCAGATGCCGCGCAGGCCGCCACGGCCCACATCACCGCCGATACGATCACCACGGGGACACCCGCGGAAAAGACGCGCCGTGCCGCAGCGGCGGCCGAAGCGGCGCTGGCTGCCGCGGGCTTGGCCATCTCCGCCAGCACGCCCTGAAACGACAGCAGGGCATCCGGCCGCCGCGATCGCAGCCGCACGCACGTGATCCGGATGAAATCTCAGCCCTGCGCGGGCGAGAGCTGTTCCAGCAGCCTGCCAATGCCGGCGGTCTGCGCGCGCGACTCCGCCACCAGATCCACCGGCAACCCCAGCGACTGCTGCGCCACCTCCACCAGCCCCGGCGTGCAGGTCGCCGCATGCACCAGCTCCGTAGCCAGCGCCTGCGCCATCATCAGCAATGTCACCGCCTGCGGCCGCTGCAGGCTTTCCTGCTCATCGCGCCAGCGCAGCAGCGTCAGGCGCAGTTCGCTGCTGGGCAGTCCCCAGCTGCGCGTCACGCGCGACACCAGCTCGTCGGTGCGCGCTTCCATGATCTGCTGCATTACCGGGCCGACCAGTCGCTGGCCCGAACCCGCTTCGGCCAGTGCCAGCGCACGCAGCGCGGCGATCTCGCCGACCCGATGCAGCAGCCCGGCACCGGTGAGCAGCGGTGAGTCAAATGACATCCGGCAAGCGATGACGCGTGCATAGCAGGCCGTCGCCAGCGCTTCGCGCCACAGCAGCGCCATCTCTGCCTCCCGGCCGCGGGCCGCGAACAGGCCATCACGCAGCTGTTCCAGTGCGCGGACGGCCATGCGCCATTCACTCAGTGCAGCAGCAGGCTCCTGCAGCCAGGCCACGCAGGCCGTGATGCCCGGCGGCTTCGGCGGGCAGCGCGCCAGCTCCGCTTCCAGCGCCGCAAGCAGACGCGCCGGGACGGGCGCAAAGGGATCCGGGCGACCGGCCGGTCGCAGATTGACGACATTGGACATGTCGCCATTGTCATCAGGCCCGCGGCGGTTTTCCGGTCGTGGCGCACAGAACATCCGCGCTGGCGCGCGACGGCTGCCGCGTTCCTCAGATGCGGTCGGCGGCCTGGGCGAGATCGGCGATCAGGTCGGCCGGGTCTTCCAGTCCCATCGACAGGCGGATGGTGCCGGGTGCAAGGCCCGACAGGGCCGACAGTTCCGGCGGCAGGTCGTGCGGGCCCATCAGGCCCGGCGGAATCACCAGCGACTCCGGTGATCCCATGCTGGCCGCGATCGAGAACAGCTGCAGCGCGTCGGCAAAGCGGTCGCCGGCCGCGCGCCCTGCCCGCAGGTCGAAGCTGACCACCGTGCCGAAGTGCTGCATCTGCCGCGCCGCCAGTTCATGCCTGGGATGGCCGGGCAGCCCGGAGTAGTGCACCTGTTCCACCTTCGGATGCGCCTCGAGGAAGCGCGCCACTTCCAGCGCCGTGGCGCATTGCGCCTCGTAGCGCAGCTGGTAGGTCTTCAGCCCGCGCTGGATCAGCCAGGCCGCATGCGGATCGAGCGTGCCGCCCAGGTGCGTGAACTCCGGCCGCAGCTGCGCGATCAGCTCGCTGGAACCGATCACGGCCCCGCCCATCACATCGCCATGGCCGGAGGCATATTTGGTGAGGCTGTGCAGGAACAGGTCGACGTCGGTGTCGCCATGCTGGTGCAGGCCGGCCAGCGTGTTGTCGAGCACGCTGATCGCGCCGTGGGCGCGCGCCTGGCGTGTGATGTGCGCGATGTCGGCAATGCGGTTCACCGGGTTGGTGGGGCTCTCGAAGATCACCAGCTTCGTCGCCGTCTCGGCCAGCACGCGTTCGATGCCGGCATCATCCTCGATCGACAGCATGGTGTGGCGCACACCGAAACGCGCCAGCTGGCGGCGGATCAGCGAGCGCGTCGGCGCATAGGTCTCGACGAAGCACAGCACGTGATCGCCACTGCGCAGCAGCGCCAGCAGCGTCTGCGCGATGGCGCCGACACCGGATGCGCAGACGATGGCATCGTCACGGCCCTGCAGGCCGGCGAGCGTGCGCTCGAGCAGGCGCGTGGTGGGGTTCGCCGAGCGGGAATAGAAGTAGCCGTCCTTGTCGCCGCGCAGTGCCGCCAGCGTTTCGGCGACGCTGCCATGCTCGAACTTGACGCTCTGGTAAAGCGGCGCCACCAGCGGCTGGTTCTCGGGGGGCACCGTCAGCTGCGGCGGATGGACCAGGCGGGTCTTCTGTTTCATTGCCCCATTGTATTACCGCAGCGCGCGCAGGCGGTCGATCGCGGCCTCGAGCGTGGAATCCTGCTTGGCGACGCACAGCCGCAGCAGCGTGTGGCGCGGCGGCTCGCGATAGAACGGCGACAGCGGGATTGCGGCCACGCCGCCCTGCGTCAGCAGGCGGTCGGCGGCCTGCATGTCGTCGAGGCCCTGCAGCGCCGCGCAGCGGGAATAATCCACCAGCGTGAAGTAGCTGCCCTGCGCAGGCAGTAGCGTGAATGCCGTGCCCGCCAGCCCCGCGGCGAGCAGTTCGCGCTTGCGCGCGAAGAACGGCACCAGCGCGTCGAAGACGCCGGGCCCGGTCTCAAGATAGGCCGCAATCGCGTACTGGAACGCGGTGGCAATGCTGAAGGTATTGAACTGGTGCACCTTGCGCAGCTCGGTCGACAGTCGCGGCGGGGCGATGCAGTAACCGACGCGCAGCCCGGTGGCATGCAGTGTCTTGCCGAATGAATACACGGCCAGCGAGCGCTGCCGCAGCACCGGATGCGCCAGCACGCTGCAATGGCGCCACGGCGCGAACACGATGGGCTCGTACACCTCGTCGCTGAGCACCAGCAGGTCATGCGCCTCGGCAATGCGGGCCAGTTCGTCCAGGTCGGCGGCGGACATCACCGTGCAGGAGGGATTCTGCGGACTGTTGATGACCACCATGCGCGTGCGCGGCGAGATCGCCGCGCGCACGCGATCCCAGTCATGGCGGAACTGCGGTGGCGCCAGCGGCACATGGATGCAGCGCCCGCCGGCCACCCGCACCGCAGGGTCATAGGAGTCGTAGGCCGGATCGAAGACCAGCACCTCATCGCCGACACCCACCAGCGCGGTGATGGCGGAGAAGATGGCCTCGGTGGCGCCCAGCGTCACCGTCACCTCGGCGGCCGGATTGATGCTGATGCCATGCCGTGCGCCGGCCTGCCGTGCGATGACCTCGCACAATGCCGGCACGCCAGCCATCGGCGCGTACTGGTTGTGACCGGCGCGCATCGCCTCGGCCACAAGGTCGGTCAGCCGCGCATCCACCGGATAATCCGGAAAGCCCTGCCCCAGGTTCACCGCGCCGCATTCGGCGGCGCGACGCGAGATCACCGTGAAGATGGTGGTGCCGACATCCGGCAGCTTGCTCACACGGTGCCCGTGGCCGTGGCCAGGGAAGCGGCCAGGGCCGCGCCGGCCACGCCGGCAGCCGGCCCCAGGGCCGCGCGGCGCAGCGGCGCATGCGACTTCAGCAGCGGCGCGAAGACTTGCCAGTTCTCCACCACGCCACCACCGATGATGATCAGCTCCGGCCAGAACAGCCGGTTGATTTCGGCCAGGTAGCGATTCACGCGAACGGCCCACTCGTCCCAGGAAAGGTTCTCGTCGGTGCGGTTGCGCGCGGCCGCGCGGCTCTCCCCCTCAACGCCATCCACCTCCATGTGGCCCAGCTCGGTGTTGGGCCACAGGTGACCATCGACCACCAGCGCCGATCCGATGCCGGTGCCGAAGGTCAGCATCATCACCGTGCCGCGCACGCCGCGCGCGGCGCCGAAATGCACCTCGGCGAGGCCTGCGGCATCGCCGTCGTTCAGCAGCACCACATCGTGCCCGAGGCGTTCGCGCAGCGCAGTGCCAACATCGAAGCCCAGCAGCGCCGGATGCAGGTTCGCGGCCGTGTGGATGACGCCATGCTCGATCACCGAGGGCAGCGTGATGCCCACCGGCACGCCGGGCGGCGCCTGCGCGGCAAGGCTGGCCAGCGCATCGACCAGCTTCTCCGGCAGCGTCGGCCGCGGGGTCGTGACGCTTCCCAGTTCGGCGCAGGGTTGGCCGGTTTCAAGATCCACCAGCGCGTGCTTGATGGAGGATCCCCCGACATCCAGACCCAGTGCCAGGCCCGTCGATGGCATCGCCCTCTCCTCTTTCTTCAGGGTCGCGGCGCGACTGCCATGCGCATCTCGCGCGCACGCCGCCGCTCCGCCCGCTTCATCCAGATGGCCGCGACCACGACGCCGGTGGCCACGATCAGCACCATCAGCGTCGCCAGCGCATTGATCGCGGGACTGACGCCGAGGCGCACCTTGGAGTAGACCACCATCGGCAGCGTGTTGGCGCCCGGGCCGGCCACGAACTGCGCCACCACCACGTCGTCCCAGGACAGCGTGAAGGCGAGCAGCCAGCCCGACAGGATGGCCGGCATGATCAGCGGCAGCGTGACACGCCGGAACACGGTGGCGGGCCGCGCGCCCAGGTCGAGCGCCGCCTCTTCGAGCGAATCGTCGAAGCTGGCCAGGCGCGACTGCACCACCACCGTGACATAGGCCAGCGTGAAAGTGATGTGCGCCAGCGTGATGGTGAGCATGCCGCGGTTGAACTGCACGCCGAACAGCGCCTGCAGCAATTGCTCGAGCGAGACGAACAGCAGCAGCAGCGACAGGCCGGTGATCACCTCGGGCATCACCAGCGGCGCGGTGGACAGTCCCTGCAGCAGCGCGCGGCCGCGGAATGGACCGAAACGGGCCAGCACCAGCCCGGCCAGCGTGCCCAGCACCACAGACGCGGTGGCCGTGATTGCCGCCACGCGCAGTGACAGCCACGCCGCCTGCAGCACCGGACGGTCGTTGAACAGCTCGAAGTACCAGCGCACGGTCGGCGAGTTGGCCGCGTCCCACACCGTCACCAGGCGCGAGTTGTTGAACGAGTACACGATCATCGAAAAGATCGGCACGTACAGGAACAGCAGGCCGAGCCCCAGCGCCAGGTTCGGGAAGGTCAGGTATTTGCGCAGCACCTTGGTCATCGTCGCGACGCCGCCTTCAGCTCGCGGTTCTGGAAGTGCTGGAAGATCATGATCGGCACCAACAGCAACAGCAGCATCGCGATGGCCACCGCGCTGGCACGCGGCCAGTCGCGGTTGCGGAAGAATTCATCCGACAGCAGCGTGGCCACCATCAGCTGGTCGGAGCGCCCCAGCAGCGACGGGATCACCCACTCTCCCACCGCCGGGATGAACACCAGCAGGCTGCCGGCCATGATGCCCGGGAATGACAGCGGCAGCGTGATGCGCAGGAAGCTGCGCACGGGGCCGGAGCCCAGGTCCTGCGCGGCCTCGAGCAGCGTCAGGTCATGCTTCTCGAGGTTGGCATACAGCGGCAGGATCATGAACGGCAGGTAGGAATAGACGATGCCGATGTACACCGCGAAGTTGGTGTTCATCATCACCAGCGGCTCGTTGATGATGCCCAGCGCCAGCAGCAAATTGTTGATCACGCCGTCGGTCTTCAGCAGACCGATCCACGCATAGACTCGCAGCAGGAACGAAGTCCAGAACGGCAGGATGATCAGCATCAAGAGCACATTGCGCGTCGATGGCGAGGCGCGCGCGATGGCATAGGCCATCGGATAACCCAGCAACAGGCAGAACAGCGTCGAGACCAGCGCCACCTTCACCGAGTAGAGCCAGGCCGACACATACAGCGGTTCGTGCAGCAGGTAGGTGTAGCTGGTGAACAGCAGCTTGATCTGCAGCGCGCCGTCTTCCAGCCAGCGCAGGATGGGCTCGTAGGGCGGTCTTCCCAGCGGCGAGAACTCGGCCAGCGAGATCTTCAGCACGATCAGGAAGGGCACCAGGAAGAAGATGATCAGCCACAGGTAGGGCACCGCGATGACCAGGCGCTGCCCGGCCCAGTGCGAGCGGATGTAGCGCGACCAGCGCGGTGGCCCGAAGCGGAAGAAAAGATCCCAGATCAGCCCCTGGCTGCTGCCATGCATGCCCAGGTGCCGGGATGTGCCGTGTGGCGCCATTACTGGGTGACGACGACCGGGCTGCTTTCGTGCCAGGTGAGATACACCGTCTCATCCCACAGGATGCGCTCGTCGTCGGACAGGCGCTCCACATTGGGCATGGTGACCCGCACCGTCTTGCCGCTGTCGATCTTCACCAGGTACACGGAAAGATCGCCCATGTAGGCGATCTCCTGCACCACGCCGCGCGCCGCGTTCTCGGAAGGATTGGCCGGCGGCTCGCGCTTCAGCTCGATCTTCTCCGGCCGGATCGCCGCCCACACCGTGACGCCCGGCGCGGCGCTGATGCCATGGTCCACATAGATGGTGCCGCCGAGCTCATCGGACTGGATGCGCACGAAGTCCGGCTCGTCTTCCACCAGCCGGCCCTCGAACATGTTCACCGAGCCGATGAAGTCGGCCACGAAGCGCGAGTGCGGGAATTCATAGATCTCGGTGGGCGTGCCGATCTGCACGATGCGGCCGCGGTCCATCACGCCGATGCGCGAGGCCAGCGTCATTGCCTCTTCCTGGTCGTGCGTGACCACGAAGAAGGTGACGCCCAGCTGCTCCTGGATGTTGATCAGCTCGAACTGCGTATGCTCGCGGAGTTTCTTGTCGAGCGCGCCCAGCGGCTCATCGAGCAGCAGCAGCTTCGGACGCTTGACCAGCGCGCGTGCCAGCGCCACGCGCTGGCGCTGGCCGCCGGAGAGCTGGTGCGGCTTGCGCCTGGCATAGTCGCCCATGCGCACGATGTCGAGCATGTGTTCGACCCGGGCGGCGATCTCGGCACGCGGCAGCCGCTCCTGCTCCAGGCCGAAGGCGATGTTCTTCTCCACCGTCATGTGGGGGAACAGCGCATAGGACTGGAACATCATGTTGACCGGCCGGTTGTAGGGCGGGATCTCGCCCAGGTCCTCGCCATCGAGGAGCATGCGGCCGGAGCTGGGTTCCTCGAAGCCGGCCAGCATGCGCAACAGCGTCGACTTGCCCGACCCTGAGCCGCCCAGCAGGCAGAAGGTCTCGCCCTTGTAGATTTCCAGCGAGACGTTGTCGACGGCGGTGAAGTCCCCGAACTTCTTGGTCAGGTTCTCGATCTGGACATAGGGCTTGGCGTTCGGGTCGCGCCAGGGTTCGATCTTGGACTTCTCGTTGCGGCGTTCGGCCATGACACTCCCGGGACCCGCGGGCCCGGCCGATGCCGGGCCCGGTTGCGCAGATGGACTAGCGACCGGTCTTGAACCGCGTCCAGGTGCGCGTCAGCTCACGCGTGAACTCCGGGCTCTCCGGCGTGTCGGGCACCAGCTTGGCGGCCACTTCCGGCGGCGGATAGATGCTCGGGTTGTTGCGGATCTCTTCATCGAGCAGGTCGTAGGACGCCGCATTGGCATTGGCGAAGGCCACGTAGTTGGTGTTCTTCGCCGCCACGTCCGGGCGCAGCAGGAAATCGATGAACAGGTGCGCGTTCTTCACATGCGCCGCATCCACCGGGATGGCCAGCTGGTCGAAGAACTGCACGGCGCCCTCCTTCGGGATGTTGTAGGCCACCGTGAAGGGCTTGCCGGCCTCCTCGGCGCGATCGGCCGCCTGGAACACGTCACCGGACCAGCCCAGCACCAGGCAGCGCTCGCCATTGGCCAGATGGTCGATGTAGGCGGAGGACTCGATGGTGCGGATGTAGGGACGGATCTTCAGCAGCACTTCCTCGGCGGCCTTCAGGTCTTCGAGGCTCTCGCTGTTGGCATCGCGGCCCAGGTAGATCAGCACGGTGCCGACCACCTCGCTGGGCGCATCGAGAATCGTCACGCCGCAGCGCTGGAAGTTCTTCACCACCTCCGGGTCGTAGAACATCGCGAAGCTGTCGAGAGGCGCGTCCGGCATGGCCTCGGCGATGCGCTCGGGGATGTGCGCGATGCCCGAAGTGCCCCACATGTAGTTCACAGAATAGGCATTGTCCGGATCGAGCGCGGCAAGGTTGCGCTGGATCGCCGGGTCGAGGTTGCCGTAATTGGTCAGCCGTGACTTGTCGAGCTTCTGGAAGATGCCCGCCTGGATCTGGCGTGCCATGAACGAGGCGGACGGCACCACCACGTCGTAGCCGGTGCGGCCGGCCAGCAGCTTCGTCTCGAGCATCTCGTTCGAGTCGCCGACCTCGTAGTTCACCCTGATGCCGGTTTCGGCCTCGAACTGCTCGATCAGCTCCGGCTCGATGTAGTCGGACCAGTTCCAGACATTCAGCACCCGTTCTTCGTCGGTGTCGACGCCGGCAACGGCCGGGAGGTTCGAGGACTGACCGCCACATGCGGCCAGCAGCGCGCCAAGCGCGGCCACTGCAGTGCAATTGCGCAATTGAAACGACATGGCGATCCCTCTTGGCTGGGTTCTGCAAAGGACGACGGCGGCCCCGGGGCCGCCATTCGCGCCACTATATCCAGCCATCCTGCCTGAGACCAGAGAGGGTCTGGTCGAGGGTGGCGCGTGCCTTTTCGACCAGCTCGTCGATCTGCCCGCGGGTGATCACCAGTGGTGGCGCGATGATCATCGTGTCGCGGGTGGCGCGCATGACCAGGCCATTGCGGATGGCATTGTCGCGGCAGCGTTCGCCTACCTTGCCACGCGGCTCGAACCACTGGCGCGGCTGTTTCGAGCGCACCAGTTCCAGCGCGCCCAGCAGCCCCAGGCTGCGCGCCTCGCCGACCAGCGGATGATCGGCCAGCTCTGTCCAGCGCTGCGCCAGGTACGGCCCGAGGTCTTCCTGCACGCGCTCGACCAGGCGCTCACGCTGGATGATCTGCAGGTTCGCCAGCGCCACCGCACAGCACACCGGATGGGCCGAATAGGTGAAGCCATGCGCCAGCTCGCCGCCATCGGCGATCAGGCTGCGGGCGACGCGCTCGCCGACCATCACGCCACCGATGGGCAGATAGCCCGACGACAGCGCCTTGGCCATGGTCATGAAGTCCGGCCGCGTGCCGAAATGCTCGCAGCCGAACCACTGCCCGGTGCGCCCGAAGCCACAGATCACCTCGTCGGACACCAGCAGGATGCCGTAGCGGTCGCAGATGCGCTGGATCTCCGGCCAGTAGGTGTCGGGCGGGATGATCACGCCGCCGGCGCCCTGCACCGGCTCGCCGACGAAGGCGGCCACGCGCGCAGGACCGATGCGCAGGATGCACTCCTCCAGCTCGCGCGCCGCGGCGAGGCCGAACTCCTCCGGCGACAGCTCACCGCCGCGCTCGAACCAGTACGGCTGCTCGATATGCGCGAAATCCGGCAGCGAGGGCGCCAGGCCCTGCTCGTGCATCCACTTCATGCCGCCGAGGCTGGCGCCGGCAACGGTCGAGCCGTGGTAGCCGTTCCAGCGGCCAATGATCACCGTGCGCTGCGGCTCGCCCTGCAGCTGCCAGTAGCGGCGCGCCAGGCGGATCGTGGTGTCGATCGACTCGCTGCCCGAGCCGGTGAAGAACACATGCTGGAACTGCGGCGGCGTGACCTCGGCGAGCTTCGCCGCAAGCTCGATGGCCGGCGGCGTGCTGCACTGGAAGAAGCTGTTGTAATAGGGCAGTTCGGCCATCTGGCGCGAGGCCGCATCGACCAGTTCCTGCCGGCCATAGCCCACCGCCACGCACCACAGTCCCGACATGCCATCGAGCAGGCGCTGCCCGTCGGCCTCGTGCAGGTACACCCCCTCGCCGCCGGTGATCACGCGCGTGCCGCGCTCGCCCAGCAGCCGCGAATCGGTGAAGGGATGCAGGAAGTGCGCGGCGTCCTGCTGCTGCCAGCGCCGCAGGTCGTGCTCGCCGGCCATCAGACGTTCAGCAGCAGGTGCTCGCGTTCCCACGAGCTGATCACCTGCATGAAGACCTCGCTCTCGGCCTCCTTCACGATGGTGAAGGCGGCCACGAAGGCCTCGCCCAGCACCTGGATCAGCTCGCGGCTCTCGCGCAGGTGGCGCAGCGCCGAGTCCAGCGAGCGCGGCAGCGAGAACGGCAGGTCATGCGCGCTGCCGCTGATGGGGTCGCTGGGCTTCAGGTTCTCGATCATGCCGAGGTAGCCGCAGGCCAGCGACGCGGCGATGGCCAGGTACGGATTGGCGTCCGCGCCGCTCACCCGGTTCTCCACGCGCCGACCCTCCGGCGAGGACACCGGCACGCGCAGCCCCGCGGTGCGGTTGTCATAGCCCCAATGCACATTGATCGGCGCCAGCTGGTCGCGCGTGATGCGGCGGTAGGAGTTCACGTTCGGCGCGAACAGCGCCATCGCCGCCGGCAGGTACTTCTGCAGCCCGGCGATGTGCGCGAAGAACAGCTGCGAGGGCGTGCCATCCTTGTTGCTGAACACATTCTGGCGCGTCTGCCGGTCGATGATGCTCTGGTGGACGTGCATCGCGGAGCCCGGCTCGCGGCCGTGCGGCTTGGCCATGAACGTGGTGTACATCTTGTGGCGCAGCGCCGCCTCGCGGGCGGTGCGCTTGAACAGGAAGGCCTGGTCGGCCAGATCCAGCGGATTGCCGTGCAGCAGGTTGATCTCCATCTGCGCCGGTCCATCCTCGTGGATCAGCGTGTCGATCTCGATGTCCTGCGCCTCGCAGAAGGCATAGATGTCGTCGAACAGCGGATCGAACTCGTTCACCGCCGCGATGCTGTAGCTCTGCCGGCCCGGCTCGGCGCGACCGGAGCGGCCCACCGGCGGCTTCAGCGGATAGTCGGCATCGACGTTCGGCTCGATCAGGTAGAACTCCAGCTCCGGCGCGATCACCGGCTCCCAGCCGCGCAGCGCATACAGGTCGAGCACATGGCGCAGCACCTGGCGCGGCGCCATGGTCACCACGCGGCCGTCGGAATAGAAGCAGTCGTGGATCACCTGCGCGGTGGGCTCGCCCGTCCACGGCACCACGCGCACCGTGCGCGTGTCGGGCTTGAGCACGATGTCGATCTCGGCCGGGCTCATCGCGGAGCTGGTGTCACTGGGATAGTCGCCGGTCACCGTCTGCAGGAAGATGCTCTCCGGCAGCTTCATGCCCTCGTCGGCGGCGAACTTCTCCGCCGGCATGATCTTGCCGCGCGCGATGCCCGCCATGTCGGGCACGATGGCCTCGACCTCTGCAATGCCGCGTTCACGGAAGAACTGATGGATGTCTGTGGTCATGCAATCACCTTGGGGTCCTGTCGCTGGCGCGCTCTCTGGCGGCGTCGCCGAATGCCTTGAAAAGTGCGGTGGAGAAAGCGTCTTCATGCGCCTTCCACTCCGGATGCCACTGCACCGCCAGCGCGAAGCGGCGCGCACCGGCGACGCGGAAGGCCTCGATGAGGCCATCATCGGCATGCGCCTCGGCCACCAGTCCTGCGCCGAGCCGCTGCACACCCTGGTGGTGCAGCGAATTGACGGTGACCTGCGAATTGCCGGCGATGCGCTCGAGCCATCCGCCCGGCACCAGCGTCACCGCGTGCGCCGGACCATACTGCTGCTCCAGCGGCTGGCCTGTGTCCTCGTGGTGCACGCGCATGCCCGGCTGCTCGTGCACGTGCTGCCACAGCGTGCCGCCGCAGGCCACGTTCATCTCCTGGAAACCGCGGCAGATGCCCAGCACCGGCACGCCGGCGGCGATCGCGCGCGGAATCAGCGACAGCG
This sequence comes from uncultured Steroidobacteraceae bacterium, assembly GCA_964417875.1. Classification (GTDB taxonomy): domain Bacteria; phylum Pseudomonadota; class Gammaproteobacteria; order Steroidobacterales; family Steroidobacteraceae; genus ZC4RG30. The sequence goes on along the minus strand of CAYQJU010000001.1, from coordinate 35,910 downwards.
TGGTGGCATCGCGCTCCGGATCATGCAGCGTGCCCTCGCGGCTGCTGCCGCCGCCGTAGTGGCGCGGCTCGATGTTCGACGGACTGCCGGGAAACAGCAGCCCGTCCAGTTCATCGATGAGCTCTTCCAGCCCCAGCTCATCACCCAGCGCGGGAATCAGCAGCGGCAGCGCCCCGGCGGTGCGCAGCAGCGGCGTGATGTATTTTTCACCCACCACATGGAAGGGGTGCCCGCCCAGCGTGCGCCGGTCGGCAGGAATACCAATGACGGGTCGGGCTGACATGAGAGGATGGGCCCTGGCGGGCCGGTCGAATCTTCAAGTTACTGATTTCATTAGAACACAGGCCCGGCCGAGGCGCTCGCCACCCCGGCGCCCGGTCGCTAAGCCCTTGAATCGCATGGTGTAATGTGCAGATGCAGCAAGAACTGGAAGCATTTCTGGCGGCCCGTCCCGGCGTGCGGTTCATCGATCTGCTGCTGCATGACCTCAATGGCGTGGACCGCGGCAAGCGCCTCGATGTGGCCAGCGCGCCGCAGGTGTTCGCGCACGGACTGCTGCTGCCCGGTTCGATGTTCGCGCTGGATGTGCCGGGCGAGACCGTGCAGGCCACCGGCCTCGGTTTCGACGAGGGCGATGCCGACCGTCCCTGCCTGCCCATCCCCGGCACGCTGGTGGAGGTCCCCTGGCTGGACCATGGCGTGGCGCAGGCGCAGATCAGCATGCACGAGCGCGACGGCAGTCCATTCGCCTGCGATCCGCGCCATCTGCTCAGGCGGGTGCTGGAGCGGTTCGAGCCGCTGGGACTCACGCCGGTGCTGGCGGTGGAGCTGGAGTTCTATTTGATTGACCGCAGCCTGGATGCCGGCGGACTGCCGCAGCCGCCGCCCTCGCCGCTCACCGGCCGGCGCGAGCATCGCACGCAGATCAACTCGATGCTCGACCTGGACGCCTGCTCGGCGGTGCTGGCCGACATCGACCGCGCCTGCCATGTGCAGGACGTGCCCTCGAGGATGGCGCTGGCGGAATATGGTCCCGGCCAGTACGAGGTGAACCTTGCGCACGGCACAGATGCACTGCGCGCCTGCGACGAGGCGGCGCGCTTCCGCCGCATCGTCAAGTGCGTCGCGCGGCATCACGGCATGGAGGCCACCTTCCTGGCCAAGCCCTATGCCGACATGGCCGGCAGCGGCCTGCACCTGCATGTAAACCTGATCGACGCCGACGGCCGCAATGTGTTCGCCGATCCGCATCCGCTGGGCAGCGCGCTGATGCGCCATGCCGCGGCCGGGCTGCTGGCGACGATGGCCGATGGCATGGCGGTGTTCGCGCCGCAGGCGAATTCCTGGCGGCGCTTCCGCAGCGAGGCCTATGTGCCGCTGACGGCAGACTGGTCGGTGAACAACCGCGGCGCCGCGCTGCGCGTGCCGGTCAGCGATGCGGCCAGCCGGCGGCTTGAGCATCGCGTCGCCGGTGCCGATGCCAATCCCTACCTGGTGGCCAGCTGGGTGCTGGGCGGCGTGCTCGAAGGCCTGGCCGCAGGGTTCGAACCGCCTGCGCCGGTGGAAGGCAACCTGTACCGGCCCGAGGGTCCCTGCGGCGAGGCCCTGCCCTGCTACTGGCCCACTGCGCTGGACCGCTTCGAGGCGAGTCGCTTCGCGCGCGAGCTGATGGGACCTGCGATGCACCGGCTGTATGCCCAGGTGAAGCGTCGCGAGCTGGATGACTTCAGCCGCATCATCACCCCCGGGGAAATCGCGCGGCTGCTGCCGGCGATCTGATCGCATGCCCGTGCAGCGGCAATCCTGGTACCAGGCATCGCAGCCGGACATCCCGGCCCGCCCGCGCCTTGAGGGCAGACACGACTGCGACGTCGGCGTGGTCGGCGGCGGAATTGCCGGCGTGTCCGCCGCGCTGCACCTGGCCGAACGCGGCTATCGCGTCACGCTGCTCGAGGCCGAACGCATCGGCTGGGGCGCATCCGGCCGCAGCGGCGCGCAGGCCATCTTCGGCGTGGCCGCATCGCAGGAGAAGCTCACCGCGCTGATCGGCCGCGCGGATGCGCGACGCGTCTGGAACATGTCCATCGAGTCACTGGCGCTGATGCGTGGGATGATCGCGCGGCATGACATCGCCTGCGATCACGTGGCCGGACAGATGCATGTGGCCATCAAGCCGCGGCAGCGCGCCGAGCTTGCCGCCTGGCATGAATCACTGCGCAATGAATATGGCTACGACAGCGTGTCGCTGCTCGATGCGAAGGGGACACGCCGGCTGGTCGACAGCGAACGCTACATCGCGGCGCTGCATGATTCGAACAGCGGCCACATCCATCCGCTGAAATACGTGCGCGGCCTCGCAGCCGCCGCGCAGCGCGCCGGGGCCACCGTGCACGAGAACAGCCGCGTGCTGCGCTACCAGCGACGCGACGGCCGGCTGCAACTGGTGACCCCGGCAGGCGAGCTCGACTGCAGGCAGGTGGTGCTGGCCGGCAATGCCTGGCTGGGCGGCGTGTCCCCGATGCTGGCCCGGCGCATCATGCCGGTGAGCACCTATATCGTGGCCACCGAACCGCTGGGCGAAGAACGCGCGCGCCGGCTGCTGCCGCAGAACACCGCCGTCACGGACATCAACTGGATCCTCGACTATTTCCGCCGCAGCGCCGATCACCGCCTGCTGTTCGGCGGCCGCGTCAGCTACTGGGCGCTGGACGCCTTCGATTCCGCGGCCGCCACGCGCAAGCGCATGTTGCGTGTCTTCCCGCAGCTGGAGGATGTGAAAATCACGCACACCTGGGGCGGCTTCGTCGACATCACGCTGAACCGTGCGCCGGACTTCGGCCGCATCGAGCCGGATGTGTACTACCTGCAGGGATTCTCCGGCCACGGCATCGCGCTCACCGGGCTTGCCGGCAAGCTGGTGGCCGAGGCCATCGCCGGCGAGGCGGAACGCTTCGATGTCTTCGCGCGCATCCCGCACCGGCATTTCCCGGGCGGCGCCCTGCTGCGGCGGCCGGCGCTGGTGCTGGCAATGTTGTATTACCGGCTGCGCGACCTGCTGCCCTGAGGCGCCAGGTCCCGGTTCAGCAATGCCGCCAGCCGCGCCGCGGCGAGAAGGATGCGCTGCTCCGCCAGCGGGCGGTGCGCGTCCAGATAATCCGGACCGATGTTGCGTGATGCCGGATAGAGGTATTCGGATTCCACCAGCAGGCAGGATTCGCGCGCCCAGTCCAGCGGCCTGATGTCTGTCCCGGCGGCCGCGCGAATGAAACCCTGCATCCGCGGCCGCAGCCGCGCCACATAGGGCACGCGCGCCAGCCCTGCGGAAGCCAGCAGATGCGAATCCCACAACGTGTGCAGGTTGGTGCCTCGCGCGCGTGCACTGCCGCCCTCGCGCCGCAGGCTGACCTGGAAGCCATTGCCGCCCGAATCCTCGCGCGGACCGGCATGCAGCGGCTGGTGCACATCGCCGACGAAATGCACGATGAACTTCAGTGCATCACGCCGCGCCGCGCGCGACTGCCGCGTGTCGGCAAGGATGCGGCGCTGCGCATTGATCGCAGACACCACGCAGCCCCCATCGGCGCAGTCGCGCGTCTCGACGAAGTCGCAGCCGCCACCGCGCGCATTGATGTAGTGCCAGCGCGAGCTGATGCGGAAGCGGCCGGGATCGTTGTAACGCAATGCATCGGCCCAGGCCGCAATGCCACCCAGCGTGGGTTCGTCCTCACCGTCGAGCAGCCGGTTCACTTCGGCGCGCGCCGCATCCTGCAGGTGCAGTTCGGCCAGGTCGCCCACCATGCGATGCCCCAGCGCCGACCAGGCCTGTGCCGGCGCAGCCACCAGCGCCGCCACCAGTACCCACCAACACCTCCACCCGCGCATCCTCATCCCCTGCCCTTGAAAAAACAGACGGCCCGCACAGTTTCCCGTGCGGGCCGCGTGGCTGCCAGCAGGCAGCAGGCCTTACACCACCGAGAACCCTTCGCGGGTGATCGGCAGCGTGCGGATGCGATGCCCCGTCGCGGCATACACCGCGTTGAGGATCGCCGGCACCGCCGGCGGATAGGCCGGCTCGCCCACGCCCGTCGGGCTGAAGTCGGTGGGCATGAAATGCACATCGACCTGCGGCGTCACCGGCATGCGCGCCAGCTTGTAGGTGTCGAAGTTCTTCTCCTGGATGCGTCCGGCCTCGATGGTGACCTCCTGCGACAGCGAGGAGACCGCATCGACCACGGAGCCTTCCACCTGGTTCTCGGCACCCGAGGGATTGACGATCGGCGAGCCGATGTCACCCACCACCCAGACCTTGTGCACCTTGACCTGCTTCTGTGCATCCACGCTCACCTCGGCGACTTCGGCGAAGTGACCCTGGTGCGAGAAGTGGAAGGCCAGGCCATGGTGGCGCCCGGCCGGCGGATTGCCGTAGTTGGAGCGCTTCACCACTTCCTTGATGGTGGCGATGGCGCGATCGGCATTCAGTCCGCCGCCGCCAAAGCCGCCGAAGCCACCGGGACCGGCCGGTGCCGGCTGCTTCTGGCCAAACACGTCGATCAGGAACTCGTCGTGCCGGCGACCGGCGGCCACCGACACCTCGTGCATGAACGACTGCACCACATAGGCGGCCGTGTTCGAGCCGGGCGCGCGATATGGACCGCAGGGAATCTTCAGCGGCATCAGCGTCTGCGTGACGCGGTAGTTCGGCGTGTATTCGGCCGGGAAGTCGTTGGCCGTCCAGCCACCGCCCTGCACCGCGCGCGGACCCGCGGGACCACGACCGCCGCCGGGACCACCGGCCGGCGCGGCCGCGGCGAAGCCGTCGGAGAATGAGATGCAATGCCCGTCCCAGGCCAGCAGCTTGCCATTGGCATCGAGGCCGGCCCGGAAGTTGTGGAAGCCACCGGCGCGGTAGAAGTCGTGCGCCATGTCGTCTTCGCGGGTCCACATCAGCTTCACCGGCACACCGCCGGCCTGCTTGGAGATGGCCGCCGCCTCGACGACGTATTCATTCATCAGGCGCCGGCCGAAGCCGCCACCGACGCGCATCTGGTGCATCGTGGCATTGGCCGCATCGACGCCGACCACGCGCGCTGCCGAGGTGCGGGCGCCATCGGGAATCTGCACCGAACCCCAGATCTCCAGCTTGTCGCCGGCCGGGTCCTTCTTGAACCACGCCGTGGTGTTCTGCGGCTCCAGCGGCTGGTGCGACACGAAGCCGAAAGTGTAGAAGGCCTCGACCTTCTTCGCGGCATTGGCGAGGGCCGCCTCCACGTCGCCGGCCTTGCGCAGTTCCTGCGCACCGGGGGCCTTGGCGGCCTCCTTCGCCTGCGCCGAGAACGCCGTCCAGCTGTCCTTCGACGCGGTGCTCTCGTCCCAGGTCACCTTCAGCTGCTTCTTCGCGGAGAAGGCAGCCCAGGTGTTCTCGGCAACGATGGCCACACCGGCCAGCAGCGAGGCCGGATTGCCATCACCCTCGAGGATGAAGGCATCGACCACGCCGGGCAGGCGGCGGATCTCGTCGAGGTTGGCGGAGGCCACCTTGCCGGCAATGGCCGGTGACTTCTCGTACACCGCCACCTTCATGTTCGGCAGCTGCACGTCGACACCGAACAGCGGCTGGCCGGTGACCAGCGCGGCGTTGTCGACGCCGGTCAGGCGCTGGCCGATGATCGTGAAGTCTTTTGGATCCTTCAGCTTCAGCTCATTTGCGGCCGGCACCGGCATCGAGGCCGCCTTGGTGGCGAGCTGCGCGTAGCTCATGCTGCGGCGGCTGCCGGCATGCGTCACCACGCCTTCGGCGGTGGTGATCTCGGCGGCGGGCACATCCCATTCCTGTGCGGCGGCAGCCACCAGCATCGCGCGGGCGGCGGCGCCGGCCTGGCGCATGCCCTGGTAGGCCATCGGGATGGACATCGAACCGCCGGCGAGCTGCATGGTGTACAGGCGCGCGTCGATCGGCGCCTGCTCCACCGTCACGTCGGCCCACTTGACGTCGAGTTCCTCGGCGATGATCTGCGGCAGCGCGGTCTTGATGCCCTGGCCGATCTCCGGGTTCTTCGAATAAATGGTGACCTTGCCGTCGGCACCGATCTTCACAAAGGCATCGGGACGCAGCGGCGCGGGCGGACCACCGAAGCCGCCGGGCGCACCGGCCTTCGCCTCGCCGGCGCCAAACAGGCTCACGCCGACGACGAAGCCGCCGCCGACCGCAGCGGAAACCTTCAGGAAGCCGCGACGGGAAACCGGGCCGGTGAGAGCGACACCCTGAGGCGCGATCTTCGCGAGCTCATCGAGGAGGACGTCCGGATAGTATTCGTTCTGGATTTGGGCGTTCATCAGGAAGCACTCCCGGAAAGGGCCTTGGCCGCAGACTTGATCGCCGCACGGATGCGCAGGTAGGTGCCACAGCGGCAGATGTTGCCCTGCATGTAGCTGTCGATCTCCGCATCGCTCGGGTCCGGATTCTGGCGCAGCAGCGCCGAGGCACTCATGATCTGGCCAGCCTGGCAGTAGCCGCACTGGGCCACGTCGTGTTCGATCCAGGCCTTCTGCACGGCCGTGAGCGCACCGCCCTGGGCGAGGCCTTCGATGGTGGTGATCTTCTGGCCGGCAACGGCGGTGGCCGGCGTCATGCACGAGCGGATCGGCGACCCATTCAGGTGCACGGTGCAGGCGCCGCACTGGGCCATGCCGCATCCGAACTTCGTGCCGACGAGCTTCAGCTCATCGCGCAGCACCCACAGCAGCGGCTGGTCGTCCGCCACCTCCACGTCGTGGTCGAAGCCATTCACGTTCAGTTTCACTTTGGCCATTTTGCCCGTCCAGTTTGATTTTGCAGTGACCCCGCGTAGCCGCCGCAGCATAGCCGCGACACCCTGCAGCATCAATGCTGGCGCAGCTCGAAGGCACGGTGGATGCGGGGATTTCCGGCAAAATCGAACGGCAGCGTCGCCTTCGACACATCCGTTATCCGGAAACGAGAACCGATCTCATCATCCATCGCAAAGCGCTGTGCATTGGTGGAGAACAGCAGCAGTCCATCCGGCGCCAGCATGCGCATGCAGCCATTGATCAGCCGCGCATGGTCGCGCTGGATGTCGAGCACGCCCTGCATGCGCGCGGAGTTCGAGAACGTCGGCGGGTCGAGGAAGATCAGGTCCCACTGCGGCGTGGCCGGCTGCTCGTCCAGCCAGCGCAGCACATCGGCCTGCAGCAGGCGATGCGCCGGTGAGGCCGGTGCATTGAGGTCCAGGTTCGCCTGCGCCCAGTCCAGATAGGTGCGCGACAGGTCGACACTGAGTGATTCAGTGGCGCCGCCCGCAACGGCATGCACGGTCGCCACGCCGGTGTAGCAGAACAGGTTCAGGAAGCGCCTGCCCGCGGCGCGCTGCCCGAGCATGCGCCGCGTGACGCGATGGTCGAGGAACAGGCCGGTGTCGAGGTAGGCATCGAGGTTCACGCGCAGCTTCAGTCCCCACTCCTCGACGGTGTGGAATTCCTCCTCGCCCTGCATGCGTTCGTACTGGCCATCCTTCTGGCGGCGGCGCGTGCGCAGGCGGATGTCCTCGAAGGGCACGCCGGTGACCTCCGGCAGCACCGACAATGCCTCCTCGCGACGGCGACGCGCCGCGGCCGGATCAATGGAGGGCGGCGGCGCGTACTCCTGCACATACAGCCAGCGCCGGCCCTCATCGGGACCCGCACCGGTATAGAGGTCGATGGCCAGCGCGTACTCGGGCATGTCCGCGTCATACAGGCGCCAGCAGCCCACGCCCTCGCGCCGCGCGATGCGACCCAGGCGCGACAGGTTCTTCGCAAGCCGGTTGGCGAACATGCGTGCGCCGGCGCCCTGCGCGATCGATGCATCATCGATGAGGATGCCGCGCCGGCTCTCGCGCCGCGCGCGGCGCTGGCCCGGCGCGAAGCGCAGCAGCCGGCATTCGATGGCGCCATTGAACAAGGTGTGCACGCGCGCGGCCTCGGCACCGATCAGCTGGCCCAGCGCCGGCTCGCCGGTCAGCACCGCGGCATGCCAGCCGGCGAATGGACCGCGCAGCGCCTCGCCGATGGCGCGATGCGCATCGGCGGCGTCTTCACCGCCGGGGATGCGCGTGCCATAGGGCGGGTTCACGCACAGGAGGCCGGGCGGTGCATCGGCCGCGATTGGCGCAAGCTGCGTGATGTCGCAGTGCTCGAAGGTGACGTGTTCCCCGAGCTGCGCGCGACGCGCATTGGCCCGCGCGGTGGCGATGGCGGCGCGGTTGCGATCCGCGCCGCGCACGCGCAATGACGTCAGCGGCTTCGCACGTGCGCGCGCCGCGGCCACCACCTCGCTCCACACCGCTGCATCATGCCCGCGCCAGCCGTCGAATCCCCATCGCTCGCGCAGCAGCCCTGGCGCGATGTCCGCGGCCATCCATGCCGCCTCGATCACGAAGGTGCCCGAGCCGCACATGGGATCGAGCAGCTCGCCGCCCGCGGCGGCGATCGCCGGCCAGCCCGCGCGCATCAGGATGCCGGCGGCGAGGTTCTCGCGCAGCGGTGCCTCGCCGCCCTGCAACCGATAGCCGCGCCGGCTCAGCGCATCGCCCGCCAGGTCGATCGACAGCACCACCTCGCCGCGCGCCGCATGGGCCTGCACGGCCAGATCCGGCTGGTCGGTATCCACCGTCGGGCGCTGCCGCGTGGTCTCGCGCAGCTGGTCGACGATGGCGTCCTTCAGCTTCAACGCACCGAAGTGCGTGTTGGTGATGGCCGGATGCTTGCCACTGAAGCCGCAGGCCAGCGTGCCGCGCGGGTCCAGGTGCTCACGCCAGTCGATGCCGCGCGCGAAGGCGTAGAAATCGTCGGTGCTTGCGACGCGTGCACGCCCCACCTCCAGCAGCACGCGGCTGGCCAGCCGCGATTCGAGCAGCACGCGATAGCCGGTGGCCAGCGGACCTTCGAATGCGACGCCACCGCTGCTTTCGCGCACATCGGCGCCGCCCAGCGCGGTGACCTCGCTGGCCAGCAGATCGGCAAAGCCACGCGGCACCGTGGCGACGAAACGCAGGCTGGTCACTGCGCGCGCATCACGACAGGTCGATCCAGGTGGTCTTCAGCTCGGTGAACTTGTCGAAGGCATGCAGCGACTTGTCGCGGCCCATGCCCGATTGCCGGAAGCCGCCGAAGGGCACGGTGATGTCATCGGCGTCATAGCAGTTCACGTAGACCATGCCGGCGCGGATGGCGCGCGCCATGCGATGCGCGGTGCCGAGGTCGCGCGTCCACACCGCCGCGGCCAGGCCGTAGGTGCTGTCGTTGGCAATGCGCACCGCCTCGGCCTCGTCGCGGAAGGTGGTCACCGCCAGCACCGGCCCGAAGATCTCCTCGCGCGCGATGCGCATGCCCGGCTGCACGCCATCGAACAGCGTGGGCTCGATGTAGTAGCCGCCGCTGTCCTGGCGCACCTGCGTCCCGCCGAAGGCCAGCCGCGCGCCCTCGCTGCGTCCGGACTCGACGTATTCGAGCACGCGCTGCATCTGCTGCGCATCGACAATCGCGCCGAGCTTCGTGGCCGGGTCCAGAGGATCGGCGGGCACCAGCTCGCGCGCCACCGCGGCAATCTCTGCCAGCAGCGCATCCTTCAGGTCCGCGTGCACCAGCAGGCGCGAGCCGGCCGAACACATCTCGCCCTGGTTGAAGAAGATGGCATAGGCCGCCGCGCGCGCCGCGCGCGGGATGTCGTGCCAGTCGCCCATGATGATGTTGGGCGACTTGCCGCCGCACTCCAGCGACACGCGCTTCAGGTTCGACTGCGCCGCACAGGCCATGATGTGCCTGCCGGTGGCGGTGGAGCCAGTGAAGCCGATGCCATCCACATCCGCATGCATGGCCAGCGCATGGCCGGCGGTGCGGCCGAAACCGGTCACTACATTGAACACGCCGCGCGGGATGCCGGCATCCAGGGCCAGCTCCGCCAGGCGCAGCGCGGTCAGCGGGGATTTCTCCGACGGCTTCAGCACCACCGAATTGCCGGCCGCAAGGATGGGCCCCAGCTTCCACGCCGCCATGATCATCGGGAAGTTCCACGGCACGATGGCGCCGACCACGCCCAGCGGCTCGCGCGTCACCAGCGCAAGTGTGTCGGCCGCGGTGGGCGCCACCTCGCCATACACCTTGTCGATGCTCTCGGCGAACCACTGCATGCAGTTGGCCGTCGAGGGCACATCGACGCTGAGCGAATCGCCGATCGGCTTGCCCATGTCCAGCGTCTCGGTGAGCGCCAGTTCTTCGGCATGTTCGCGGATGGCCGCGGCAAAGCGCAGCAGCGCGGTCTTGCGTTCGCGCGGCGCCAGGCGCGACCAGTCGCCGCGCGCAAACGCCTGCCGTGCGGCGGCCACCGCCAGGTCGATGTCTGCGGCATCGCCGGCCGCAACGCGCGCCAGCAGGCGGCCGTCGACGGGGCTGTGCTTGTCGAAGGTGTTGCCCGATGCAGCCGGCCGGAAGGCGCCGTCGATGAACAGACCTTCACGGGGCCGCAATGCGGCGGCGCGGGCGCGCCAGTCAATGGAAGTGGTTGCGGTCATGGAAAAGTCCGGACGGACCGGTTATTTCGGTATGTATCGCCGCCCCTGTCAACTTTTCCTATGATCTTTCTTCCGCCCCGACCGGAGTTCCCATGAACGCCCGCCCCGATCACCCCGCCCCGCGTGCCCTCACCCGGGAGCAGCTCGAGGCTTTCTGGATGCCGTTCACCGCAAACCGGCAGTTCAAGTCCAGCCCGCGCATGCTGGTGCGCGCCCAGGGCATGCACTACTGGACCGACGACGGACGACAGATCCTCGACGGCGTGGCTGGCCTGTGGTGCGTGAATGCGGGCCATGGCCGCCGCGAGATCAGCCAGGCGGTGGCCGCGTCGCTGGAACAGGTGGACTACGCCCCGCCATTCCAGATTGGCCATCCGCCGGCCTTCGAACTGGCCGGCCGGCTGGCCGGCCTTGCGCCGCAGGGCATGGACCATGTGTTCTTCACCAACAGCGGTTCGGAGGCGGTCGACACCGCGCTGAAGATCGCGCTGCAGTATCACCGCCTGAATGGCGAGGCCACGCGCACGCGGCTGATCGGCCGTGAACGCGGCTATCACGGCGTGAACCTGGGCGGCACGACGGTCGGCGGCATGGTGGCCAACCGCAAGGCCTGGGGCGCCGGCATGATGCCCGGCGCGGACCACCTGCCCCACACGCACGACCTGACACGCAATGCGTTCTCGCGCGGCATGCCCGAACACGGCGCCGACCTCGCCGCGGAACTGGAGCGGCTGGTGGCGCTGCACGATTCCTCGAGCATCGCGGCCGTCATCGTCGAACCCATCGCCGGTTCCACCGGCCTTCTGGTGCCGCCGAAGGGCTACCTGCAGAAGCTGCGCGAGATCTGCACCCGGCACGGCATCCTGTTGATCTTCGACGAGGTCATCACCGGCTTCGGTCGCACCGGCTCGGCCTTCGCGGCGCAGGAATTCGGCGTCACGCCCGACCTCATCACCTGTGCCAAGGGCCTCACCAATGGCGCGGTGCCGATGGGGGCCGTGATCGTGAAGCGGGAGATCCACGACGCGTTCATGACCGGGCCTGAAGGGATGATCGAGCTGTTCCATGGCTACACCTATTCCGGCCATCCCACCGCCTGTGCGGCAGCGCTGGCGTCGCTCGACATCTACCAGCGCGAGGGGCTGTTCCAGCGTGCGAAGGAGCTCGCGCCCTTCTGGCAGGAGGCCGTGCACAGCCTGAAGGGCCTGCCCCACGTCATCGACATCCGCAACTATGGCCTTGCGGCCGCAGTCGAATACGAGCCCATTGCCGGCAGCCCCGGCAAGCGCGGCTTCGAGGTGTTCCTGAAGGCTTTCGGGGCCGGCATCCTGGTGCGCGGTGCGGGCGACATCACCGCGATGTCGCCGCCGTTGATCATCGAGAAGGGCCAGATCGACCAGCTGGTGGAGACGCTGGGCAAGGCGATCCGCGCCGCGGCCTGAGCGTTCAGCCACCGTCAACAGAAAGGCCCGGAGCTTGCGCACCGGGCCCTTTCCTGGAAATCCCGCAGCTTTCGCCGCGGGATGGCAATCCGTCAGGAGCGGATCAGTTCGACCACGGCAGGGTGGTCGAGATCGTGGCCACCAGGCGTACGTCCTCGCCGGACACGTCCGTGTCCACGCCCCGCACGGCGAAGTCGAAGTTGCGGTAGGAGTAACCCACGCCCACCGAGTAGTCGAGGGCTTCGTCGTCCCACACATCGCCGAAGCTGTAGCCGGCGTGCGCGAGCAGCGTGAAGTTGTTCGGCAGCGGGAAGGCCGCATTGCCCTCGAAGTAGAACGCGCCCTCGTCGGTGCTGGCGTAGTCGTTGGTGTACGACAGCTTGCCGCTCAGCCAGTCCTTGCTCAGGCCGGCATAGACTTCCAGCGTGTTGGCGTCGCTGGCGCCCGGGATGCCGGTGTAGGTGTAGTAGATCGCGCCGACGTCATAGTTGAAGGCATCGGTCGAACCGGCGTAGCCGGCGAAGTAGTCGATCTCGACACCGGAGTTGTTGCCGCTCGGGTCGATGGTGCTGCCCCAGGCGCCCACGTAGACACCGTTGTCGAAGCCGTAGCTGGCGCCCAGCTGGAAGGCCGGATCTTCGTCGGTCTGCGAGAAACCGCGAAAGTCGTAGTCGTTGGTGATCGTCGGAGTCACCGAAAACTCACCAGCATGGGCGGCGCCAGCAACGGCCAGCAGAGCCGCACCGGCGGCGATTCGAGACTTGATCATTCATTCACTCCTTGGTTTACAGAATCTGGCGCTTTTGTTGTATGCGCCATACGCTTTGAGCGTGTGCATACATTATCAGTTGCTCGGGCGATGGAAAAGCAACAACTGATGCGACAGCAGTCGGCGGCATCGAACCTGTCCGAAAATGAAACAAAGCGTCACAAAACGCTGATTTCATGGTTGTTTAGGCAAACTACTGTCTTGACAGCCAGTTCCGATTGTGCACAACACAATGCGATGTTATTGTTTTTGAAGCGGCGCATGCAACGACGGACCGGCATGTCTCTTATTAACCACAACGTTTCGACGCAGGCACAAAAAAGCCCGGGGGCATCTCGCCGCCGGGCTTCGTCGGGGAGGAATCGGATCGCCGGGGATCCGACCCGCTGAGGACTTACTCCTCGTTGCCGAGCGTGGTCGACAGCGAGAACACGAAGCGGCCCAGGTTGCGCGGGCTGGTGTTCATGTCGCTGCCATCGACATAGCGCATCGAGGCGCTCCAGCCGCCCACGTCGTAGCCCACGCCAGCGGACCAGTCGAGGTACTCACCGGCGCCCTCGGTGCGGCCCCAGGTGTTCTTGTGGTACTCGGCGCCGCTGTAGCCCATGTGCATCAGGAAGCTGAAGCCATTGGCCATCGGCAGCGTGAGGTTGCCATCGACGTAGTACGCCGTGTCGCCGGAGCTGTTGAAGTCCCAGGAGTACCAGAGCTTCAGGTTGAAGACACCCTTGCTGACGCCCGCGTAGACCTCGGGGAAGTTGCCTTCGCCGGCGTTCGGGTAGCTGTAGTAGATGGCGCCGAGGTCGAAGCCCACGCTCTCATCCGGATCGCCGAATGCATAGCCCAGGTACACATCGAGCTCGGTGCTGGGACGGCGGCCATAGGTTTCCCAGTCGGCCGTGTTCCGGAACTTGACGTTGCTGCCCCAGATGCCCATGTAGATGCCGGATTCGGCACCATAGTTGAGACCGAGCTGGAAGGCCGGCTCGCCCTGGGTCTGGCTGATGCCGCGCCAGTCATAGTCGTTGGTGAGGGTGGCCGTGGCGCTGATCTCGGCTGCGCCCGCCACCCCCGTGGCGACCAGCAGGGCCCCGGCTACCGCAATACGTGATTTCATCAGAATTCCACTCCCTTAATCATTGTAACTATTTGGTGAAACCCGGGGCGCCGTCAACTGTTGCGAGTCCCCGACGCAGTGGCGCGGCAGCAAGCCTAGCAGCATGCGCAGGCAAGTAAAAGGTTTTCGGTTACGAGTAAAAGTCACAGTTTGTGGTGCCTGTCGCAGCGGGACAACGCTCACTGCAGGCCACTGAGGGCGAGCCAGTCACCGGCGGCCTGCGCCATTGCGGAACGGGCCACCCAGTAGTCGCGCAGCACCTCCAGATGCGCGCGCTCGGCCTCGAGCAACGCCAGGCGTGCGTTCAGTCGCGGCAGCTCGTCCGGACTGCCCGGACCGAGCCGGGCGGCGGCACGCGCATGGTGCGGCAGGATGTCACGGTCATGGCGTTCGGCCAGGCGCCGCATTGAAGCGGTGGCCTGGGCATGGCGCCGCACCTGCTGGCGCATCTCGAGCACCAGTGCCTCCAGTTCGCGCACGGCGCTGCGCAGCAGCGCATCGGCCTGCAGCAGCGCCGCCTGGCGCTGGTCGAACAGCGGCAGTTCGGCGGCCAGCGTCGGACCGGTAAATGGCGTATCGCCGATCGCCTTGTCGCGGAACAGGCCGATCTCCAGCTCGGTGAGCCAGCGGAAGCGCCGCTGCATGGAAAGTTCCCGCAGGCGGGTGTCGATGGCCTTCTGTGCCGCGAGCAGGTCGAAGCGGCTGTGCAGCGCGGCGGCTTCGATGGCTGCCGCATCCGGATCGGAAGCGGGCAACCCGGGCAGGTCTCCATCGAGGCTCCAGTCGTCGCGCCAGCCGGCAATTCCCAGCAATGTCTCCAGCCGCGCACGCTCGTCGCCGGCATCCAGTCGCGCGCGCTCCAGGTTCGACTCGGCCATGTAGAGGCTGAGCCGCCCCTCCTCCACATCTTCTTCATCGGCATCACCGTTTGCGGCCATCACGGTGAGCGTGTCGATGGCGGTGCTGACCGTGCGGGCGGTGCGCTCGTTGAGTTCCTGCTGTGCCAGAGCCGCGCGATAGCGGTACCAGGCCTCGGCAACCTGCGCGGCATGTTCGGCGGCGCGCTGTGCCACCTCGAAACGCACGCGCTCCAGGTTGAGGCGGGCGGTGGCGCGCCGGTCGGGAATGGTCAGCAGCGACATCACGTTCTGCAGCACGCCGACGCTGATGGTGCGCTCGGGATAGAACGCGGCCAGATCACCACCCGGCTCGCGCGAACCGACGATCACATAGGGATTGGTGGGCCGCGTTGCGGCCACCAGTTCGGCGCGCGAGATTTCAAGCTGCTCGAACGCGATCTGCAGCGCAGGGCTGGCAAGGAAGGACACCGCCACCGCCTCGCGCACGGTGAGCCCGTGCTGGAGCAGTTCTTCGACTCGCTCGCGTGCGGCGCGATCGGCTTCAGGATCGCGCCGCCAGGCCAGTGGCGCGGGCACCTTGGCCGCCACCAGTGTGGCGGTGGCATCGGCGTTTTCCTGTGCCGAAGGCACGGCACAGGCGCCGGCCAGCAGCAGCACTCCGAGGCAAGGCCAGCAGCGGTACCTAAGCATGAGCAGGCACTATATAGTGCCGCGACTTTCCAGGCCACGATCTCACCGATGACGCAACGTCCACGCATCCTGCTCACCCGCCGCTGGACTCGCGAGGTCGAGAAATATCTGGCCGCCCGTTTCGATGTCACGCTGAATACGCAGGATGTGCCGCTCGACGCCGATGCGCTGCGCGCCGCGATGCGTGAATACGACGCGCTGTGCCCCACGGTCACCGACCGCATCGATGCCAACGTGCTCGATGTAGCAGACCGCCGCGTGCGCCTGATCGGCAACTTCGGCGTCGGCTTCAACCACATCGATGTGGCCACCGCGCAGCGGCTCGGCATCCGCATCTCCAACACGCCGGATGTGCTCACCGGCGCGACGGCGGACCTGGCCATCCTGCTGCTGTTGATGGCCACGCGCCGCGCCGGCGAAGGCGAGCGCGAACTGCGGGCGGGAAAATGGACCGGCTGGCGCCCCACGCACATGATGGGCCAGGGCCTGGAGGGCAAGCTTCTGGGCCTGGTCGGCTTCGGGCGCATCGCGCAGGCCACCGCACGCAAGGCGCATGCCGCATTCGGCATGAGGATCGCCTATCACGGCCGGCGCCGCGCCGCGGCCGACATCGAGCAGCAGACGCAGGCGCAGTTCTACGCCTCGCTCGATGAACTGGCCGCCGAGGCCGATGTGCTGTCGCTGCACTGTCCCGGCGGCGCCGAGACCTTCCACCTGATCGATGCGGCCCGACTGGCGCGCATGAAGCCCGCTGCCGTGCTGATCAACACCGCGCGCGGCACCGTGGTCGATGAGGCCGCACTGGTGCAGGCGCTGCAGCAGCGGCGCATCGCGGCGGCAGGGCTCGATGTGTACGAAGAAGAGCCGCGCGTGCATCCGGGCCTGCTGGAACTCGAGAACGTCGTGCTGCTGCCGCACCTGGGCAGCGCCACGCAGGAGACCCGCACCGCAATGGGCATGCGCGTAGCGCACAACCTCGAGGCCTTCTTCGCCGGACAGCCGCTGCGCGATCCGGTGGCCTGAATGGCCGGCTGGGTCGACGCGTTCCTGCAGCGCGAACGACTGCCGGCGGCCTATCGCGCGACCATCCATGATGCGCTGGTGCCACTGGCGGTGCGCATCGCGCAGCGGGCGCGCCTCAGCGACCAGATGGTGGTGGTGGGACTGTGCGGCGCGCAGGGCAGCGGCAAGTCCACCGCGGCTGCGGCGCTGGTGGAGCTGCTGCAGCAGGACGACCTGCCGGCGACGGCCCTCTCCATCGACGATTTCTACCTGCCGCGTGCCGCGCGCGCGGAACTGGCGCGCAGCGTGCATCCACTGCTGGCCACGCGCGGCGTGCCGGGCACGCACGATGTGGAGCTGGCGCAGGCCAGCATCGAACAGCTGGCCCTGCCCGGCGAGGTGCGGCTGCCCTGCTTCGACAAGGCGCTGGATGATCGCAGGCCATATCGTGACTGGCGGCGCGCCGGGGGACCGATGCGGGTGGTGATCCTGGAAGGCTGGTGCGTGGGCGCAAGGCCACAGCCGGCCGCTCAGCTGGCCGCCCCGGTCAATGCGCTGGAAAGGGATGAGGACCCGCAGGGCATCTGGCGCAAGCATGTGAATGATGCGCTGGCAGGCCCGTATCGCGCGCTGTTCGACCGCTTGTCACCGCTGGTGCTGCTGCAGGCGCCAACCTTCGATGTGGTGCACGGCTGGCGCGCTGGACAGGAACAGCGCCTGCGCGAACGGCTGCAGCGCGAGGGTCAGGACACCAGCCGCCTGATGGACGATGCGGCGATCGCGCGCTTCATCGCCCACTACGAGCGCGTCACCCGGCACATCCTGGCGGAGATGCCGGCGCGCGCCCATCACCTGGTCACGCTTTCTGCTTTGCGTGACGCTCGATGGATTCGCTGATGAAGCGACGCGCCTCGGCCGCATCGCCCCAGCCGGCCACCTTGACCCACTTGCCGCCTTCGAGATCCTTGTAGTGCTCGAAGAAATGCTGGATCTGCTGGCGCGTGATCTCCGGCAGGTCGGTGTAGTCGTGCACGCTCTCGTAGCGGCGGGACACCTTCGAACTGGGCACGGCGACGATCTTCTCGTCCCCGCCGGCTTCATCCTGCATCTTCAGCACACCCACCGGACGCACGGCAATGACTGAACCGGGCAGCAGTCCGCGATGATTGGCGATGATCACATCGCAGGGATCGCCATCCTCTGACAGCGTGTGCGGGATGAAGCCGTAGTTGCCCGGATAGCGCATCGCCGTATAGAGGAAGCGGTCCACCAGCAGCGCGCCGGAGGGCTTGTGCATCTCGTACTTGATCGGTTCACCGCCAACGGGCACCTCGACGACCACGTTGACTTCTTGCGGGGGGTTGGAGCCGATCGGCAGGGCATCAAGGCGCATCAGGGGAAAACTCCGGAAAAAACAGCGGGAAGGATCATCGGGGGAATGACAGGGCGCGCGATTATCGCGCATCATCCGGCGCATGGTGCAAGCCATGGATGAGGCCCCCGTCTACCGCCTCGAGGGCGTGCAGAAGCGCTATGGCGAGGGAGAGGCCGCGGTGCTCGCGCTGCGCGGGGTGGACCTCACCGTCACCCGCGGCGAACTGATCGTGCTGCTGGGCCCTTCAGGCTCCGGCAAGTCGACGCTGCTGAACATATTGGGCGGACTGGACCGCCCCACCGCCGGCCATGCGTTCTCCGGCGACCTCGACCTGGCCACGGCCAGCGATGCGCGCATCACCGCCTTCCGCCGCCACAGCGTCGGCTTCGTGTTCCAGTTCTACAACCTGATCGCAAGCCTCACCGCAGAGGAGAACGTGGAGCTGGTCACCGAGGTGGCCGATGATCCGATGCCGGCCGCCGAGGCGCTGCAACTGGTGGACCTGGGCAACCGCAGCACGCATTTTCCGGCGCAGCTTTCCGGCGGCGAGCAGCAGCGCGTGGCGATTGCGCGCGCCATCGCCAAGCGTCCGCGCGTGCTGTTGTGCGATGAGCCCACCGGCGCTCTGGACGTGGCCACCGGCATCCGCGTGCTCGAGACGCTGGTGCGCGCCAACGAGCAGATCGGCACCACCACCCTGCTGATCACGCACAACGCCGACATCGCCTCGATCGGCGATCGCGTCATCCGCTTCGCCGATGGCGCGATCCGCAGCATCGAGACCAATGCGACACGCGCGCGACCCGGGGACCTGCACTGGTGAAGCTGGCACTGGCGAAGCTTGACCGCAAGCTGCTGCGCGACATCGCGCGCATGAAGATGCAGATGGCCGCGGTCAGCGCCGTGCTCGCCTGCGGCGTGGTGCTGGCGGTGATGGCCAATGGCATGTACGACTCGCTGGAGCGGGCACGTGATGCGTACTACTCCGAATACCGCATGGCCGACATGGCCGCCGGCGTGGTGCGCGCGCCGATGGCGGTGGCCGGACGCATCGCCGACCTGCCGGGCGTCAGCGCCGTCGAGGCGCGCGTGTCGGGCGTGGGACTGCTCGACATGCCCGGGCGCAGCGAACCGGTGTCGGCACAGCTGGTGTCGCTGCCGGAGGGACGTGCGCCGCGCGTGAATGCACTGGTGCTGCGCCAGGGACGCCTGCCGGCGCCGGCCCGTGACAACGAAGTGCTGGTCAACGAGGCCTTCGCGCAAGCCAATGGACTTCGGCCCGGCGCGCAGCTGGCCGCGACCCTCTACGGTCGCCGCCGCGAGGTGGTGGTCACCGGCATCGCCAGCAGTCCGGAGTTCGTGTTCGCCGTGGCGCCGGGCGCGATGCTGCCGGAACCGGAGCGCTTCGGCGTGCTGTGGATGAACCGCGAGGCGCTGGGCCGCGCCTTCGACATGGATGGCGCCTTCAACGACCTGGTGCTGCGGCTGACCCCCGGCGCGAATCCGCTGCTGGTGGCACGCGACATCGACCGGCTGCTCCAGCGTCATGGTGGACGCGGCGCCTATGGCCGCGACCGCATGCTGTCGGCGCGCTTCATGGCCGACGAGCTGGCGAGCCTGAAGACCATGGCCGGCATCCTGCCGCCGGTGTTCCTGCTGGTGGCGGCCTTCCTGCTGAACGTGTCGCTGTCGCGGCTGGTGGCCACTGAGCGTTCCAACATCGGCCTGCTGAAATCCTTCGGCTATGGCAATGCCAGCATCGCGCTGCACTACGCGAAGTTCGCGCTGGTGTTCGGCGTGGTGGGCGGACTGCTGGGCGCCATCGGCGGACGCTGGGTGGGCGAGTTCGTCGGCAGCGTCTATGCCAGCGTGTACCAGATCCCCGACCTTAAGTTCGATGCGGGCCCGGGGGTGTACTTCAGTGCCATCGCAATCACGCTGCTGGCGGCGCTGGCCGGATCGGTGCAGGCGGTGCGCAAGGCGGTGGCGCTGCCCCCGGCCGCGGCACTGGCGCCGCCGGCGCCCACCGGCTACGGGCATTCGGGCGGCCTGATCGAGCGCTTCACGGCCGGGCTCGATGGCAAGTCGCGCATGGTGGCGCGGCGCATCCTGCGCTTTCCTCGCCGCGCGGCCACCACGGTCATCGGCATTGCGCTGGCCACCGCGCTGATGGTCACCACGCAGCACTTCCCGCTGTCGATGGATCGCATCATCGATGTCACCTTCGGCGTGGCGCAGCGCATGGATGTCATGGTGGCGTTCTCCGAGGCGGCGGACGATGCCATCCTGCGCGATGTGGCGCATCTGCCTGGCGTGCTGCGCGTGGAACCGGTGCGCACGGCCGATGTGGTGTTCGAGTCCGGCGCGCGCCGCGAGCGCAATTCGATCTCCGGCGTGCCGCGCAACGCCACCCTGAACCGCCTGCTCGATGAAAACCTCGTCGAGGTGCCCGCGCGCGGCGATGGCCTGACCCTGTCGCAGAACCTCGCCGGCAAGCTGGCGGTGCGGCCCGGCGACCGGGTGCGCCTCACCGCCACCGACGGCCATCGCGCCAGCGTCGAGCTGCCGGTGGTGGCCATCGTGAAGCCCTATCTTGCCGCCTCCTCCTATATCGAGCTGGATGCGCTGGGTCGCCTGCTGCGCGAACCCGGCCGCGTCACCGCCGCCCACCTGCTGCTCGACCGTTCGCAGCGCGATGCCTTCAGCGCGCGTGCCAAGCAATTGCCGCGCATCGTCTCGGTGAGCTACCTGGACAATGCCAAGGCCTCGATGCGCCAGCTGCTGAGCCAGGGCGCGGGCTTCTTCAATGGCCTGTTCATCCTGTTCTCGATGCTGATGGCGGCCGGCGTGGCATTCTCTGCCGCGCGCGTGACGCTGGCGGAACAGGAACGGGACCTGGCCACATTGCGCGTACTGGGCTTCGGGCGCCGCGAGGCATCCTATGTGCTGCTGGCCGAAATCGGCGCGCTGCTGCTGGTGGCGCTGCCGCTGGGCGCACTGCTGGGACGCTGGCTGTCGGCCTGGCTGATGTCGCAGTTCCAGACCGACATGTTCACCTTCCCCTACATCACCAGTGCCGAGGCCTATGCGCGCCCGGCGCTGTTCGTGGCGGTGGCGGTGATGGGCGCGGCACTGTTCGTACGACGCGGCGTCGACCGGCTCGACATGGTCGGCGTGCTCAAATCGAGGGACTAGCAATGGCGAAGGACATGTTCGAACGACGGCGCCGGCGGGCACGCCTGTTCTGGATCGCGGCGATTGCCCTCGCCCTGGTGGCAATCGGCTTCGGCCTGATGCCGCGTGCCATCGAGGTGGATGTCGCCATCATCGACCGCGGCGACATCCGGCTCGACCTGGTCGATGAAGGCCGCACCCGCATGCACGATGTCTATACGGTGTCGGCGCCGGTGGCAGGCAGGCTGCTGCGTGTCGAGGTCGAGCCCGGCGATGCGGTGCGCGCCGGGGAGGTCATCGCGCGCATGACGCAGGCGCCGGCCGGCTTCCTGGACACCCGCAGCGCAATCGCCGCGCGCGCCACGGTGAATGCCGCCGAGGCCTCGCTGCGCGCCGCTGCCACCGAGCAGAGGCTGGCAGATCGCGAGCACGAGCGGCTGCAGTTGCTGGCCGCGCGTGACCTGATCGCCCAGTCGGCACTGGACAACAGCCGCGCCCGGCTCGAGGCGGCGCACGCGGCGCACGATGCCGCCGAGGCCGAGCTGGCCCGGGCGCGCAGCGCATTGCAGCCGGCCGACCGTCGCGGCGATGCGGCGGTGGACATCCACGCGCCGGCCGATGGCCAGGTGCTGTCGGTGCCGCAAAAGAGCGAGGCCATCATCGCGGCCGGCAGTCCGCTGATCCTGATCGGCGATCCCTCGCATGTCGAGGTGGTCGCCGAGTTCCTGTCGCAGGACGCAGTGCGCATGCAGCCGGGCGCAGCGGCCAGCATCGAGAACTGGGGCGGACCGCCGCTCGAGGCGCGCGTCGAGCGTATCGAACCGGTGGCGCGCATGAAGATCTCGGCGCTGGGCGTCGAGGAACAGCGCACCAATGTCATCCTGCAGTTCGCGGATGCGGCGGCGGCCACGCGCCTCGGCCACGACTACCGCGTGGATGCCCGCGTCACCATCGAATCGGTGGAAGGGGCGCTGCGCGCGCCGCTGGGAGCGCTGTTCCGCCATGGCGACGGCTGGGCGGTCTATCGCATCGTTGATGACCGCGCCACGCTGACGCCGGTCACCACCGGCATCGCGGACATCGACTTCCGCGAGATCCGGCAGGGCCTGGATGCCGGTGACACCGTGATCCTGTTTCCCGGCGACACGGTTGCGGAAGGCCTGCGCGTGAAGCCACGCATGCCTTGACCGCTTCTCGAACGCATCGCCCTACATCAGGTTGGGCGGTCCACCTACTGCCTGCGCATCGGTCCGCGACACAAGCTCCCCCGCGAAGACAGGAACGTCAGCGGGAGGCTTGCATGGCAACGGTCACCATCCTGGAAGAGGAAACCACCATCGGACACATCCGTCCGGTCGCGCCGGGTGCCGGTGCGGTGTCATGGCCGGCCATCTTTGCCGGGGCGACCGGATCCGCCGCGCTGTCGCTGATCCTGCTGGTGCTGGGCATGGGACTGGGTTTCTCGATCGCATCGCCCTGGGCCGGGCCATCGTCCACCGCCATGACGGCCTCGACCATCATCTGGATCTGCATCACCGCGTTCGCCTCTTCGGGCCTCGGCGGCTACATCGCCGGGCGGCTGCGCAACCGCTGGCCGGATGCGCAGCGCGACGAGGTGTACTTCCGCGATACCGCGCATGGATTCCTGTCCTGGGCCGTGGCGACGCTGATCACTGCGGCGGCGCTGGCCTCGGTGATCGGCGGCATCGTCGGTACGGATGATGTTTCGGCTGCGGCCAGCGGCACGGCCGGCACCTTCGGCGCGGATGCGCGCGCGCTCAGCGAGGAGGCGCGCAGCGATGCGGCCAAGGCTTCGCTGTGGATCTTCGTGTCGCTGCTGATCGGCGCGTTCTCCGCCAGCCTGCTGGCCACCTGGGGCGGGCGGCAGCGCGACCTGCCCTGAAGACAACAAGGAGCTCCCATGCGTTCGATCCTGCTGTGGCTGCTGGGCGTACCGATCCCGGTCATCATCCTGATCGCGCTGATCTTCTGAAGCGGCGATCAGCCGATGCTTCGGTGAGCCCTGGCGGTTCGCCGATCAGCTTCCGATTCCGGCCAGCAGCAGCGCACCCAGCACGAAGAAGACCAGCGCGGCCAGGCCGTGCACCAGCCGCATCGGCAGCTTGCGCGCAGCCACCTCGCCCAGCAGCACCGCCGGCACATTGCTGATCATCATGCCCAGCGTGGTGCCCATGACCACCGCGGTGAGCGAGGCATAGTTCGCGGCCAGCGCCACCGTTGCGATCTGGGTCTTGTCGCCCATCTCGAGCAGGAAGAACGCCACCAGCGTGGTGCCGAAGACGCCCAGGCGCGGTGACGCAGGCCGGGCCTCATCATCGATGCGGTCGGGAATCAGCGTCCAGATGCCCATTGCGATGAACGAGCCGCCGAGGATCCAGCGCATCAGTGATGGACCGAGCAGGCCGGCGATCCATGCGCCCAGCGCACCGGCCAGCGCGTGGTTCAGCAATGTGGCGACGAGGATGCCCAGGATGATGGGCACGGGCCGGCGGAACCGGGCCGCAAGCACCAGTGCCAGAAGCTGCGTCTTGTCGCCGATCTCGGCCAGCGCGACGACGCCGGTGGAGACGAGGAATGCTTCCATGGATGGTCGAAGGGTTGGTGGGGCAGGAGCCTGGCCTGCGGCAAGGCCGTCAGTCGATGAAGCCCGGCTTCAGCTGCGCGAGCATCTGCCGCAGCATGCCACGCTCCGCGACCGGAATACCTGGCGAGCGATGTGCATCGCGTCCTTCAAGCACGGCCGCGACGCGGGCGCGCAACGCATCGAGCACCACGGCCGGCATGGCGTCGAATGCTTCGGTGAGAACCAGATGGCTCAGTGGCCAGCGGAACAGCCGGCCGCGCAGGTGCAGCGCGTGCAGCGAGCGTCCGGCGGCATCGCGCGGACCCCGGGCCTGGAATTTCGCGGCAAAGGCATTGCCTGCGGCAAGACCCGACGGCAACGGGGCCGCATCGATGTGGAACAGCGCATCGACCAGCGGATCCAGCAGCGAATCAAGCAGCTGCTGCTGGCGGGTGGCCAGCGCCGCCTCGCCGCCGGGCAGGCGCGCGCCGGCGGCCTGCAGGCGCTGCAGTCCGCTCGGGACCTTGTACGCGACGCGTGCCATCAGGTTGTGGATGGTCTTCTGGTGTTCCAGCACCAGCAATGCCACCACATCGCTGTGCGGCACCGGATAGCGGCTGGTGTCGATCCATCCTTCCATCGACTCGCGCACGGCGCCGGGCTGTTCATCCAGTGCGGGATGCGCGACATCCTCGAGCAGCCGGCGATTGCCCCGATGCGCCACCTGCCCCGTTGGCCCGGTGACATACCAGCCGCCCCAGCGGTCGGCCACTGGCGTGCGGTCATCGACATCGGTGCCGAGCAGGCTCACTGGACCGTCAGCCGGTGCTTCCACCGGCAAGGACAGCGCCAGGATGCGCGGCGCACCGCCGCCCATCAGCGAGTAGTTGTCGTGACAGGTCAGGCAGGCGCCACCGAAGCGACGGATCACACCGTCCTGCCCGCGCACATTCTTCAGCGTGTAGAACACTGGACCCTTGCGCGTGTCGATGGTGGTCAGTTCGATATGGCCCGCGCCGGGGATGTAGCCCACATAGGTGTCGTCGTTGAAATACAGCGCACGCGGCCGGTCTGGCGCGACCTGGTCCGCCTGCAGGCTGGTGCGCGAGAACACCAGCGTCTGTGATTCGGCATCCACCTGCAGCGCGGAGAGCAGTGACTGGAGGTATCCGCTGGATGCCTTCCATTCCAAAGACTGCGCACCGCTGGCCAATGCCTCGCGCAGGCGCCAGATGCGGTTGTGTGTGGCCGGACCTGAATAGTCGATGTCCGGGTAGTCCGCGTCGTAGCGCGGCACCTCGATCTCCGGCTGTGCCGCACGCACGGTGCGCGCCAGCGGCGGGATCATGGTGCAGAGCAGTCCTGCTGTGATCAGCTCACGGCGACGCATTGAGGTCACCGACAGGCAGGGGTGGTTGCAGTTCTGATGGTCGACTGCCCGACGGCGCAGGACACTCAGCCCCCCGCCCTGCCGCGACCCGCGCCGAACAGGCGGCCGCTGAGCGCCGCCAGCATCAGCACCCACGACGCCACGCCGATCGTCACGCGGCTGATCAACGGGAACGTCGGATCCGGCGAAACGAATCCCTCGATCACCCCCGACATCACCAGCAGCAGCGCGCACAGCAGCACCAGCGGCCCCACATCGTGCATGCAATGCTGGAAGGATTCACGCCGCGTGGCATGCGTGGGACGGACCAGTGAATCACCGATCTTCGCGCCGATGGCGCCGGCGATGCAGATCACCGACAGCTCCACGAAACCATGTGCCACGACGAATTCGAACAGGCGCCCGGCCAGGCCATGCTGGTGCGTGAAAGCGAACACGCCGCCGATCATCAGCCCGTTGGTGGCGATGATGTAGAAGGTGCCAAGGCCGAACAGGAACCCCGCGCACACCGCGAAGATGCTCACCGCGATGTTGTTGGACAGGATCTGCAGCGACAGCAAGGACGATGGCGTGACATTCAGCAGGTCATCGGTCCACAGCTTGCCCGCCTCGACGTTCTGCCGCATCGACTCGCTCGCCACCAGGCTCACCAGTTCCGGATAGGTACTGACCAGCCACCAGCCGGCTGCCCCGCTGAGCACGAACAGCAGCGTGATCCAGGTAAGGTGGCCACGCAGGCCGCGCACCACCCCGGGAATGTGCGTGCGGAACATTGCCAGCCACGCGGCGCCGCCGCCGCGCGGTGGCCGCCGGATCATCTCGTGCAGCTGCGCATACAGCGCCTCGAGACCGGCGGTCACGCGCGAGCCGGGCATCAGGTGTCGCGCGCTGGCCAGGTCCCGCGCCACGCTGCGATAGCTTTCGACCAGGTGCAGGGCCTCATCGACCGTGGTGTTGCGCAGCTTTCGCTGCGCGTCGATCTGCTGGCGCAGGCTGCTCCAGGCAGCAGCGCGCCGGGCCACCCAGGCATGCGCGGCAGGCTTCATGGCTGGTCGCCATCCCGCAGCTGCTGCAGGCGCGCACGCAGTTGCGCATCGGACATCAGCTCCGCGGATTGCGATGCACCGGGATCGATCCGCTGCAGCAGCGAGCGCGCAATGCGGCCGCGGCGATCTTCGACCAGCAGGTCCCAGCGTTCCAGCAGCTGATCCACCAGTTCGAGCGCGGCCGGATCGATGCCGGCGTGGTCGTGCAGCGCAGCCAGCCGCTCCATCGCCCTGGCGGTGTCGTCGCGGTTCTCCACCAGCAGCGTGCCGGCAGCCAGGTCGCCGATGCGCACGCGATGCCGCGTGATGAACGTGCAGGTCAGTCCCACGACATAGAACGACGGCATGCAATCGATCAGGCGGAAGATGTTGCGGATCAGCACCGCGCCGGATCCGGGCGGTGCACCCTCGCGCGTGACGATGCGCACGCCGGCAAGGCGCTTGCCCGGACTCTGGCCGCGCATCAGCAGCTCGACCAGCGGGTGATAGAGCAGGTAGATCAGCAGCGGCGGCAGGATCACCAGCAGGAAGGTGGCGCCGCCCTGCCCGCGCAGCATCGGCAGTCCGCTGCCGGTGAGCATCAGGCCGGCGAACAGCCACACCAGCGCAAGGCCGGCGCGGATGTGCCAGTCGATCAGGAAGGCATAGGCGCGGCTGCCGGGGCCGGCCACATGCAGGGACAGGTCAACGCCCGTCATGCCTTGCACGATCAGGGTTTCGCCGGAGGGAGCCCCGGGGATCATTGCCTCTGCCACGCCTGCACCTGCTGACTGCATCCTTCGCATCGTACCTGAGTGCGCGGCGACTGGACCGGCTGCCCCGCGCGGAGTCTGCTACATTGCGCGAGGCGCCCCGCCACACCGGACATAACAAGAACATCCGCTCGCGTCCAAGGAGGATCCCATGTCCCTGATGCCCACAGAGCCGCGTTCCATCGGCGGCGTGATCGACGATGCCATCCGCCTGTACCGCAGGACGCTGTCTGCCTCGATTCCGATCGTGCTGATCGGCGTGCTGCTGATGCTGGGCCCCTCCATCTGGTTCGCGCTGCGCATCCAGGCGCTGGCGATGGAGCAGGGCGATCCGCTGGCAGTGTGGCAGGTGATTGCATCGCCCGAACTGTGGCTGTTCTATCTGGGCTCGTTACTGTTCTATGCGCTGATCTATGGCGCATTGATCTTCCGCATCGACGCCATCGCGCGCGGCGGCAGGCCGTCGCTGGGTGAATCCTTCGCGGCAGGGCTGAACCGGCTGCCAGCGATGCTCGGTGTCAGCGTGCTGTTCGGCCTGGTCGTGGTAGTGGGCTTCGTGCTGCTGGTCATCCCGGGCATCTGGCTGTGGGGCATGCTGCAGCTCGCCTTCATCGCCGTGATGGTCGATCGCAGCGGCGTGTTCGCATCCTTCGGGACCAGCTGGCAGCTGGTGCGCGGCAACTGGTGGCGCGCCAACATCGTGATCTTCGTCTCCTTCGTGATCATGATCGTGGTGATCATGGTGCTCGGCGGCATCGCCGGCTTCATCCTCGGCATGACCGGCGCCGCGGCTGCGGCCAGCTCCCCCGGAGGGCAGGTGATCCAGCAGATCGTCTCCGCCGTGCTGAACGTGTTCACGATGTCGTTCTATCCCTGCGTGCTGCTGGCGGTGTTCAACGACCTGCGGCTGCGCCGCGAGGGCGGCGACCTCCTGGGCCGCGTGGACGCGCTGTCGCCAGCCGGGTGATGTCCGGGCAGCGGCGCAGGCTGGCTGCGGCGCTTGCCGCCCTGTGGTGTGCCAGCGCCGGCGCCGCAGACCCCGACCTGCTGGCGGCCTGCGCCGCGCAGGCTCCTGCCGAAACACGCGGCATGGCCGCGCTCGAGGCAGCCTGCCCCGGCGTGCAGGTCACGCTGCAGGAGCATGGACTCGCTGCGCATCTGCCGGCGGGCTGGCAGGAATCACTCGATGCCGAGGACCTTGGCGCGCTGGCCCGCCTGCACCAGCGTTACCAGCAGCAGCCGCAACGGCAGCCCGACCAGGCCGTGCTGCCCGGCATCCTGCAGCAGCTGGCCAGCGAGCAGACAGAGCCGCGCCGCTCGCTGTGGGAGATGGCCATGGACTGGCTGCGTTCGTGGCTGGGGCAGCAGGACGGCCGGACCGGTTCCTGGCTGGAGGACCTGCTGGAACGACTGGGCCAGTCGCGCGACCTGATCATGGTGGTCACCTATATCCTGCTCGCCATCGTGCTGGCCGCAGTCATCGCGCTGGTCGTCCATGAGCTGCGCGCCCATGGCGTGCTGTCGCGGCGGCGAACGCCCATCGGGCAGGGCGAGGCCGCACCTGGATTCGACAACCGGGCGCGCGGCCCGCGGCTGCAGGATCTCGACGCGGCATCGCTTTACGAACAGCCCGCCCTGCTGCTGCGCCTGCTGGTGGCCCAGCTGATGGCGCGTGGCGCGCTGCAGACCGAACGCAGCCTGACCCATCGCGAGCTGGTCGATCGGGCCCTGCTGCCGGATGCGGACAGCCGCGAGCGCTTCGCGCAGGTATCGCGCACCGCCGAGCGTGCACGGTATGCGGCCGGTACGCTGGACCCTGCACAGGCGCGCGCGGTGATCGCCGATGGCCGCAGCCTGCTGCTGCAATGGCAGGGCACCGCGAGCCCGCCCGCATGAAGGAGCGGCTGGTCACGCTGCTGCTGGCACTGGGGGCATTGGCCCTCTTCATTGCGCTGTTCGTGCAGCGGCCGCAGGACCCTGCGGAGGCGACGGCGCTGCCGGTCAGCACCGAAGGACGCGATGCCGGATACCAGGCACTGTGGCGCTGGCTGGAATCCCAGCGCATCCCGCTGCTGTCCTTCCGCGAGCGTTACGGCGCACTGCAACGGGAATCGCTGGCACCCACGGGCAACCTGCTGGTCACCACGCTGCCGCATGCGGCGCCGGCACGCGATGACGAGGCGCAGCAGCTTGCCGCGTGGCTGCAGCGAGGCAACACCCTGCTGGCGATGGCGGCGCTGAACGACACACCACCGTGGGCTGCGGCGGCGACGCCGGATTTCCTCATCACGCTGGAGCGGCTCACGGACCTGCGCTTCGTGCCGCTGCGCGAGGCCCGGCAGGATGGTGGCGATGAGGATGCCGCATCGATCCGCGAGGCCCTGCAGAGACTGATCGAACCCCGGCGCGCCGCGATGATCCCGCGCGGTTCGCATGCGCTGATGCGGGACGTGCAAACCATTGCGACGCGTTCGGAATATCCGGCGTCCCGCTGGGTGCTGCGCGATCGTCCCCCCGTGGCACTGGAACTGGCCGACCACGCGGCAGCGGACGACAGCCTTGCCGTTGCCCGACCAGCCATCTGGCTGCTGCCCCATGGCCGGGGCCAGATCATCGTGGTCGCATTCGCAAGCCCGTTCAGCAATGCGCTGATCGGCACCGACGACAATGCGCAGCTGTTCGCCAACATCGTGGCGCGCGCGCGCGGCGCCGGCGGCACGGTGATCTTCGATGATTCCCACCAGGGACTGGTCAGCTATTACGATGCCGGCGCGTTCTTCGGCGATGCGCGGCTGCATCGCACGCTGCTGTGGCTGGGCCTGCTGTGGCTGCTGTTCGTGCTCGGCTGGCAACGCCTGCGGCCGCAGCCCGAAGGCTGGCGACCGGCCGACGTCACCGGCTTCATCCGCGTCACCGGCGAGTTCCTCGCCGAGCGCATCGCACCGGCGCATGTCGCGCAGCGCCTGCTGGCCAACTTCTTCAACTCCATCCGCGAGCGGTTGTCGCTGCCTCAGGATGGCCAGCCGGTGTGGGGATGGCTTGCCGAACAGGCCAGCATCCCCGATGCCGACCTGCAGGCCCTGCGCAGGCTGCATGCGCGCGCGCAGGCCGGTCAGCGCATCGACCTCATCGCCCTGCAGAACTGCCTGACTTCCATCACGGGAAAACTGACATGAACACCGCTTTGCAGACGCTCGAATCGCATCTTCAGGAAAGCCTCGGCCAGGCGGTGGTCGGCATGCAGCCGGTCATCCATGCGCTGGCCATTGCCGTGGTGGCGCGGGGCCATGTGCTGCTGCAGGGTCCACCGGGGCTGGGCAAGACGCTGCTGAGCAAGCGCCTGGCCGCAGCGCTGGGCGGTTCGTTCCGCCGCGTGCAGGGCACGGCGGACCTGATGCCCTCGGATGTGACCGGTGTGCATGTGTATGACTCGCAGCGCAACGAGTTCGTGTTCCGGCCCGGCCCGATCTTCGCCGACGTGCTGCTGGCCGACGAGATCAACCGCACCGGCCCCAAGACGCAGTCCGCCCTGCTCGAGGCGATGGAGGAACGGCAGGTCAGCATCGACGGCCAGCACTTCGCATTGCCGGCCGACTTCCTCGTCATCGCCACGCAGAATCCGCGGGACTTCGAGGGCACCTATCCGCTGCCGGAATCACAGCTGGACCGGTTCATGCTGCGCATCGACCTGCCCTATCCATCGCGTGAACACGAGCAACAGGTGTTGCAGCAGTACGGACACATGGCGCCGGTGGCGGCAACGCCGGCGAAGGCGCTCGGCCGCGAGCAGATCGAGGCGGCACGCGCCGAGGTGGAATCGGTGCATGTGGCGCCCGAGCTCGGCGGCTATGTCGTCGACCTCGCCGCCGCATCGCGTGAACATGCACAGGTGGCGCTGGGACTGTCGACGCGCGGCGCGCTGGCCTTGCTGCGTGCCGCGCGGGTGCATGCAGCGATGCGCGGTGCCGAATTCATCACGCCCGATGACGTCAAGGCGATGGCTCCACTGGTCATCCCGCATCGCATCGTGCTGGCACCGGAGGCCTTGCTGGAAGGCGTGAGCGAGGTGGCCCTCACGCAGCGCCTGCTCGACCAGGTGGCCGTGCCGCGGTGAGCAGCGCGCGATGAACCTGCGGCGCAATGCGCTGGTGCTCGCGGTGCTGACCGCGCTGATCGCCGTGCTCGGCGACTGGAGCGGCAGTGCGCAGCTGGCCTCGCTGTGGCGGCTACCCGCCGGCCTGCTGCTGCTGGGACTGGCCTATGAGTCGCTGGTGGCGCGGCGCGCGCAGCTCAGGCTGGCGCTGGACGCGCCCCGCCGCTGGTATCTGGGCCGACCCAATGTGCTGCAGATGACGCTGGACCATCAGCTGCAACGATCGCTGCAGGTGGAAATCGCGCCATCCGCGCCTGCACCGTTCAATCTCGACTCCGCGATCCGCACCTTGCGCATTCCTGCCACGGGCACGCGCGTGGAGGTGTCGGCCACACCGCGCCGCCTCGGTCGTCATGAATGGCCGCCCGTGGCGGTGCGCATCAGAGGGCCGCTGGGCCTCGCCTCCTGGTCGCGCAAGCTCGCTGCGGCCTACAGCGTGCAGGTGCTGCCGGACCTGTCGCACGACCGCAGCAATGTGCAGGGGCTGGGCGCGCAGGGCGACCGCAATGCGCGCCGCCTGGGTGCCGGCGCCGAGCTGCTGCAGCTGCGCCGCTACCAGCCCGGCGATCCACCGCGCATCATCGACTGGAAGGCCAGCGCACGCATGCGGCAGCTGGTCAGCCGCGATTTCTCCGAGGACCAGCACCTGGAAGTGGTGGTGGTCGTCGATGCCGGCCGCTCCAGCGGCCTGCGTGCCGGCGAGCTCGACCGCTTCGGCCACTATGTGAACGTCGCCGCCAGCCTCGCCGAGCATGTGGTGGCCCGCGGAGACCTGGTGGGACTCGTGATCCATGCCGACCGTCCGCTGCTGGCATTGGCACCGGCGCGCGGCATCGCAGCCGTCACCCGCCTGCGAAAGGCGCTCACCGGTGCGCAGGTGACGAACAGCGAGTCCAGTCCGCTGGAAGCCGCGCTGCGCGTGCGCACGCTGGTGCGCCATCGCAGCCTCGTCGTGCTGCTGACCGACCTCGACGATGCCGCCGCGGCCAGCCAGCTGCTCGGTGCGGTGCGCATCCTGCTGCCGAAGCATCTGCCCTTCGTGGCCGGGCTTTCCAGTGTCGCCGCCGAATCGATGGCCGGGGCACCGGCAACAGAGTGGCTGGATCCGTATCGCTCGCTGGCAGCGCAGGAGTACTGCACGGCGCTGGAGCGCAAGGTGCAGGCATTGCGCGCACTGGGCGCGCCGGCGCTGGTGGCGCGACCGGAGCAGCTGGAAGGGGCGGTGCTGGAAGCCTACGGACGGTTTCGCAGGCAGCGGCGGGTCTAAGCCGGCGATCGCCTGAGCTGGCGTGAAACGGAAGTTGGTGGAAAGGGAGGGACTCGAACCCTCGACCCCGGCATTATGAGTGCCGTGCTCTAACCAGCTGAGCTACCTTTCCAGCGGGCCGTGCGGCCGGAGGAGGAACCGGCGCGCGGGGCGGGTCGCGGATTGTCTGGGGTGGTCCCGGGGGTGTCAAGTATGAGGCCCCGGAGCCACCCGAAGGCGTCCCGGGGCTCGTTGTCCGGTGGAGCCGGCCACCCTCCCTGGCAGCCGGCATCGGAACCTCAGAAGCGCTTCTTGATCGTCACCGCGAACTCGCGCGGGCGACCCGGCGCACCGTCAGTGTGCCCGGCGCCGGTGAACTGGTCGGCACGCGACATGAAGTAGTACTTGTCGCCGAGGTTGGTGCCTTCCAGCGCCACATCGAGGTCACCACCGGCATTGCGCCAGGTCACACGCGCATTCACCAGCCCGTAGCTGCCGATGCGGTTGGTGGGCTGGTTGTTGCCGTTGGTGAAGATGTTCGACTGGAAGCTCCAGTCCACGCGCGGTGACAGCGTGCTGCCGTTGCCCAGCGCCCACTCGTGCTGCACACCGATGGCGGCCTTGTGCTCGGGCATGAAGGGGGCGACGAAATGCGGCTGGATGCCGCCGACGTTGTTCAGCCGCGTGTACTTGAAATCGATGTAGCTGTAGGACGCGTCGATCAGCATGCCGCGCATCGGCCGGATCACCGACTCGAGCTCGAAGCCCTTGATCTCGGCATCACCGGCATTGGCGACCATGCCGCAGGGCGCTCCGCTGGCGTTCGGGTTCAGCGGCGTCGGGCAGGACTGCAGTCCGAGTTGCAGGTCCGTGTAGTCGCTGAAGAACACGGCGCCGTTCAGGCGGACTCGCCGCCCGAGCAGGTCCATCTTCGCGCCGGCCTCGTAGGTCCCGAGCTTCTCGGTGCCGAACGGCGTGGCCTGGTCGGCGAAAAAAGGCCGGGGACTGATGCCGCCACCCTTGAATCCGGTGGCGTATTGCACATAGGCCATGAGGTCAGGATTGAACTCATACTGCAGCGCCAGCCGGTAGTCGACGTTGTCGCCATCGTAGTCACTGCGCGTGCCGTTGAGGCCCGCGACGCCGGCCGGATTGCCCTGCGCGACACCCGGCGCTCCGCCCGGAACAGGCGCGGCCCACGAGCCATCATGCGCAAGTCGCACATAGGTGTAGTCCTTGTGCTCGTCTGTGTAACGCAGGCCGGCAGTCAGCGTGAGGGCGTCGGTGAAGTTGTAGGCCGCATGCGCGAACGCCGCCTTCGTGTCGACGTTGACTTCGTCATCCTGCTGGAAGGTCAGTGGCTGCGAGTAACGCAGGTCCTGCCAGGACTGGTAGGTCGAAGTCTGGTCGAGGAAGTAGCCACCCAGCGTCCATTCCAGCCGGTCGTTGCCGCCGTTCAGGCGCAATTCCTGCGTAAATGAATGGAACGGCAGCGTTCCGTCGCCGATGGAGCTGGACAGCGGCGAGAGGTCGTTGTCGTTGGCGAATCCGCTTTCATACTCGCGCCACGCACTGATCGACTTCAGCACCAGCGAATCGGACAGCTGCCACTCCACATCCAGCGCCGTGCCCCAGCCCTCGAACCACTGGCCCGGCGTCGGACGCGATTCCACCCACGGAGCCGGCTGGCCCAGCGTCGGTGTCGTACTGGTCGCCAGCGCGCCTCCGTCGTAGCGCGGGTTATGGAAGCTCGCGTAGTTGTGATAGGAGCCGCGCGGAGTCACGAAATGAATGCCGCGCGCATTGTTCGTCGGATCATTGTCATAGATGGCCTGCGAACGCTCGAAGGCCGCGGCCATGTTGGCATCGTCGCGATAGCCCACCAGCACCACGCCGGTGGGATTGCGCCGGTCATTCACGTAATCGGCGGAGAGATTGACCTCCATCCGGTCGCTGGCCAGCCAGCGCAACGCACCGCGCACCGCGCTGTAGTTGACGTTGCTGTCATCGCCCAGCACGCAGCCGGCAGTGGTGGGCCGCTGCGCCGGAATGCCGAAGGGATTGTCCGGGAAGGCGCAGCCGTAATCGATGCGGTCGACATATCCATCCTGCTTCTTGTCCACGCCCGAAATGCGCATGAACAGGTTGTCCGTCAGCGCAAAGTTCGCGGTGCCGCGCAGGTCGAGGCGATTGCGCGAGCCATAGGTCGCGCTGAACGAGCCGCTGTCCTCGGCATTCGGACGCTGCGAATACAGCTTCACCGCGCCGCCGATCGAATTGCGGCCGGCCAGCGTGCCCTGCGGGCCGCGCAGCACCTCGACGCGCTCCAGGTCGAGCAGGTCCATGATGCCGCCGGTCAGCGTGGCGAAATACACATCGTCGATGTAGATGCCGACGCCCGGCTCCAGCGCCGGATTGAAGTCCGCCGCACCGATGCCGCGGATGTAGGCGGCGATCGCCGGCCCATACATCGCGCTCTGCGGCTTCAGCGTGACGCTGGGGGCCTGCGCGGTGATCTCGGTGATGTTGGTCTGGTTGCGGCTCTCGAGCATCTCGGCAGAGACGGCTGTGATCGCCAGCGGCGTGTCCTGCACGTTCTGTTCGCGGAACTGCGCGGTGACGACGACCTCTTGGAGTTCGTCCAGTTGCTGCGCAGCCATGGCAACGCCCGTGGCGCCGGCACACAACACGAGGCCCAGAGATGCACGGACGGCTGATCCGACAGATCGATTGATTGGCACGATGACCCCCACACGGTTATTCGATACGGCGCGTATCGCGGCGCCCCCAGCGGGGGCACTTTACAGCGTGGAGCGCGCAGCGTCAGTACTTGCCGCGACAGAGAAGGTCGCGGTGATCAAGCAATAACGTCTCGTTTATCGATGCAGGTCAGGGATATGGACCTGGCATCAATCGTCAGTCAGACGTTGAAGCGGAAGTGCATCACGTCGCCCTCGCGGACGATGTATTCCTTGCCTTCCAGTCGCAGCTTGCCGGCTTCCTTGGCACCGGCCTCACCGCGGTACTTGATGAAGTCGTCATAGGCGGTGACCTCGGCACGGATGAACCCCCGTTCGAAGTCGGTGTGGATCACGGCCGCGGCCTGCGGTGCGGTGGATCCGGCCTTCACCGTCCACGCGCGCACTTCCTTCACGCCGGCGGTGAAGTAGGTCTGCAGCCCGAGCAGTTCGTAGGCCGCGCGGATCACGCGGTCCAGCCCGGGTTCGGTGAGCCCCAGGTCCCTCAGGAAATCGCCCTTCTCGGCATCATCCAGCTGCGCGATCTCCGCTTCCATCGCGGCACACACGGGCACCACCACGGCACCTTCCTGCCGGGCGCGGGCGCGCACCGCATCGAGGCGCGGATTGTCGGTGAAGCCGGACTCATGCACGTTCGCCACATACATGATGGGCTTGAGCGTCAGCAGGTGCAGCTCGCGCAGATCGGCGCGATCCTCGGGCGCAAGCTGCGCTGATCGCGCCGGGCGACCGTCGTTCAGGTGCTCGCGCACGCGGGTGTAGAGCTCGCGCTTGCGCACGGCGTCCTTGTCACCGGCCTTTGCGGCCTTGGCCGCACGATCCACGGCCTTTTCCACCGTGGCCAGGTCCGCCAGGCACAGCTCGGTGTCGATCACGTCGATGTCGGCACCGGGGTCCACCTTGCCGGCCACATGCACGATGTCGTCGTTCTCGAAGCAGCGCACCACATGCGCGATGGCATCGGTCTCGCGGATGTGCGCCAGGAA